>JBILBT010000034.1:0-16894 GCA_044353545.1 Crocinitomicaceae bacterium
AGAAAGCGCCAGGTGACGTGTTATTTTCTGAAACCTTCGCTGGAGGAATTGGCGCATGGACAACTGCTGGAGTGAACGCTGCAGTGTGGTTGGCAGATTCGGATGGTCCAAACGGACAATATTCCACAGCTGCTAACGAGAAAATTGGTTCAACCACTTCTGCAAATGGATTCATGATTTTCGATGCTGACTTTGCAAACCCTGGAGCAGGGCCTTACCCTGACATGATTGGAAGCTTGGTTTCTCCAGCAACCGATCTTACAGGACAATCAAACGTAATTTTAACATTCGAACACCGCTACAGATCATGTTGTTCTGGTGCTTTCTACCCGAAAGTCGAGGTTTCTACTGACAACTTTGCAACAATAACAGAGTTCGATGTTCGCGCGGAAGGAACTGTTGTAAATGTAACATCTCCAACAACAAAAGCGAAAATCAACTTGTCTGCATACCTTGCGACAGCAACAAACTTGAGCAACTTCAAATTCCGTTTCACATTCGACGGAGCAGGGGGTACTTCTCACTACCACTGGCAAGTAGATGACGTGAATTTGATTCAAGCAAATGACAACGACTTGACAGCTTTGTCACGCATCATGGTCGCTGGCATTGAGCAAATTCCTTACTACTACATTCCGGTGAGCCAACAAACGGCAATTACCTTCTCTGGTGAAACACGTAACGATGGTGGTACATCACAAAACGGGGTTACATTGACCGTTTCTGCTGATAACGCAGGAGGTTCTGTTTCTTCAACACCATTAACTTTAGCAGCTGGAGCTGTCGATTCATTGATTACAGCAACATGGACACCTGCAGTTTCTACTCCAGTGAACTATGCGTTGACGTATACATTCTCTCAAACACAAACTGACGCTACGCCAACAGACAACGTAAAAACTGACGCGATCAAGATTACAAATTCTGTATACTCTGTGGACAACGGTGTTGCTGCTGGATCTATTTCAAACCTCGCCGATCAACCTAACCAACCATTGAAAATTGGGAACGTCATGGAAGTTATGGCTGCCGATCGTTTGGACTCCATGTACATCACCTTGACAACTACAGCAACCAATGTTGGTCAAGAGATCTTTGGTGAAGTGTATTTGTTTGATGCTGTTGGAGGTGTTTGGAATTACTTGACAACAACGCCTTACAACACGATCACAACTCAACAAAACGGGACAACCGTTAAACTTGCATTGGAAGATGTGATTGATGTGGCTGCGGGTGATGTATTGCTTGTTGTCGCTTGTCACAACGGTGGTGCTACTGCTGACGTTCGTTTCAGAACTGCACAGCCCGTTGCAGAAGGCGTGGTACAAGGATTTACAGCAACTGGAGACGGTTTCTTCCTTTCTACTCCAAATGCAGTGATGGTACGTTTGAACATGAACCAAGATGCAGATATCTCTGAAAACACTTCAGACATCGCAATGAGCAACGTGTTCCCGAACCCAACTTCAGGAATGACAACAATCAACTACACATTGGCAAACGCTTCTGACATCCACATGTCGATCACTGACCTTTCAGGAAAAGTAATCTACACACAGGTGAACAAGAGCCAAGCAGCTGGAAGCAACCAATTTGCTTTCGATGCAGCGAACTTTGCAAACGGTGTTTACTACGTCACTGTTCGTTCAGGCGAATCAGTGATTACAAAGAAATTTGTGAAAAAATAATACCTAATCATCTTAGGAGGAGACAGGTCGGCGAAAGTCGGCCTGTTCTTTTTTAAGGGATATCGGTTTGTAGCAACAGCATGGATTTCATCAGTATCGGATATAGTGGATTGTTCTTCGCAGGCTTTCTGTCGGCGACGATTCTTCCCATGAACTCTGAGGCGGTTATTCTATTGATGCTCAGTCAAGATTTCGATCCATGGACGTGCATCCTCATTGCCACAATTGGCAATTCTCTCGGTGGACTCACCAATTATTTTCTAGGGCTTCTGGGTAATCCCAAATGGCTCAAACGCATGGGCATCACCGAAGAAAAAATCCTCTCCTTTGAAGGACGGGTTCAAAAATACGGCTACTGGTTGGCCTTCTTTTCATGGGTTCCCTTTATTGGCGACCCCATGACTGTGGCACTTGGATTCTTCCGTGTGTCATTCTGGCGTGTCGCCTTGCTCGTGATTTTCGGAAAATTTCTTCGGTATGTTGTCCTTGCCTTTCCATTCTTGTAGGCAAATCCACCAGTACTTTTTCCTGATATTTAGAGCGAAATGCCGATATTCGCACCTAAATTCTATCCCATGTCAAAAGTTGTTACCCTCAATGAGTTCATCATGGATCGCCAAGCGGACTTTCCCTTCGCTACAGGTGAGCTTTCCCGCATCTTGAACGACATCGCAGTGGCCTCCAAAATTGTGAGTCGCGATGTTCGCCAAGCAGGACTTGTGGACCACATTTTAGGGGCGCATGGAAACACCAATATCCAAGGTGAAGAACAGCAAAAATTGGATGTTGTAGCCGATGAACAATTCATCAAGGCCTTTGAATATGGGGGTGAAATCTGTGGAATTGCCTCCGAAGAAAATGACGATTTCGTTGCCTTTACTTCTGAATCTGCAAAAAATGGGAGATACGTCGTGTTGTTCGACCCTTTGGACGGTTCCTCAAACATCGATGTGAACGTATCCATCGGTACTATTTTTTCCATTTATCGACGCGTCTCAGCAGTTGGAACATTAGCGACATTGGAAGATATGCTACAGCCTGGATCGGAACAAGTCGCTGCAGGGTACGTATTATATGGTTCATCCACCATGCTTGTTTACACGACAGGTCGTGGTGTCAACGGCTTTACCTTAGATCCATCCATCGGCGAATTTTGCTTGTCCCATCGCGACATGAGAATGCCTGAAACAGGTCGTCTATATGCGATGAATGAAGGAAACATCAACATTTGTGAAGAAGGATTGCGCGACTACGTTGCTTATTGCCAGAGTTTTGAAAATGACAAAGGCGCACCGTATTCTGGGCGTTACATCGGTTCACTTGTTGCCGATTTCCACCGCAACATGATCAAAGGTGGAATTTACATTTACCCAGATACAACAACATCTCCTGAGGGAAAATTGCGCTTGCTATACGAATGCAATCCTTTGGCGTTTATCGCTGAACAAGCGGGTGGAATTGCCAGTACGGGTAGAAAGCGCGTCATGGACTTGAAGCCAACGCGTCTGCATGAACGGGTTCCATTTTACATAGGTTCGAAACAAATGGTAGAGAAAGCCATGAGTCTGCTCAAGTAATGGAGATCCGCGAACTTAAAAAAGCATTTACTACCCTCCCTCAAATCGATTCTTCGGCCAATGCGCTGCAGTTTGCAGGGGCGCATATTCATTGGAAAGGCCTTGTTGGTTCGGCGAGAGGATTGTGTGCAACCGCGCTGAGCGAACAAATTCCAGGACATCATCTTTTTATTCTTCCTGATAAAGAAGAAGCCGCATATTTTCTGAACGACCTTGAGGGACTTTTCCCCGACGATAAACGCATATTTTTTTATCCAGCATCGTATCGCGTGCCTTACCAACTGGAAGACACTGACAATGCGAATGTGGTATCACGGGCAGAAGTTCTAGAACGCATCAACAATGGGACAAATGTCCGCGTGGTGACCTACCCGCAGGCGCTCTTCGAAAAAGTTCCAACACAAAAGAAGCTCAGCGACAATACCTTACGCGTTGAAGTAGGGAAAAATTATTCCATTGACCTCATCAATGAATTGCTCTTGGACTACCATTTCGACCGCGTTGACTTTGTGTATGAACCCGGTCAATTCTCGATTCGTGGTGGAATCGTTGATGTATTTTCTTATGCCAATGACAATCCCTTTCGCATCGAGTTTTTTGGCGATGAAGTAGAATCCATCCGCACCTTTGATGCAGGCACGCAGCTTTCGCTTGTCAATCATAAACATTTCAACATCATTCCCAACGTTCAAGGACAGCTGAACCTTGAGGGAAATGGGAGTTTTTTCGAGTTTCTCGGTCAGCATGTCACCATTTGGATTTCTTCCGTGGAGCAATTGAATTCCATCATCGATAAAGAATACAAACGTGCTGTGAAGATACACTCCGAGTTGTCGGACACAGTAAAACGCACATTGCCAGGTGATTTATTCATGCATCCAAGCGAAATAGAACGTGTTTTGGAAGATCATAGCACCATTGAATGGGGGCCTGAATACCACTTCAAGGCGGACCATGCATGTCAATTTGACTTCTTGCCACAGCCAAGTTTCAATAAAAACTTCGATCTCCTTCGAAGCGACCTAGCAGCACATGCAGAAAACGGATTCAACAACCTCATCTTCTCCAATCAACCAAAGCAAATAGATCGCTTGTTTCAGATTTTTGAAGACATCGGTGGTGGAACAGATTTCAAACCGATGCCCTTGGCCTTGCACGAAGGGTTTATCGCACCGTCGCTGAAACTCACGTGCTACACCGACCACCAACTGTTTGAGCGCTATCACCGTTTCCGTTTAAAAGAAGGGTTTCGACAAGCAAAGCAAGCACTTACACTCAAGGAAATCTACAACCTTCAGAAAGGCGATTATGTTACTCATATCGATCATGGAGTGGGACAATTCTCTGGTTTAGAAACCATTGATGTGAACGGAAAGCCTCAAGAAGCCATTCGGCTTTTATACAAAGATGGCGATGTACTTTATGTTGGCATTCACTCCTTGCACCGCATCTCAAAATTCACTGGCAAGGACGGCAGCGTTCCGAAAATGAACAAATTGGGGTCGCAGGCATGGACGACATTAAAGAACAAGACCAAGAAGAAAATCAAGGAACTGGCCTTCGACCTCATTCAATTGTATGCGAAGCGAAAATCGCAGCCAGGCTTTGCCTTTCATGAAGACACTTACCTGCAGAACGAGCTCGAAGCATCATTCATGTATGAAGATACTCCGGATCAGCTCAAAGCCACACAGGCCATCAAAGAAGACATGGAATCTCCCACACCGATGGACCGCTTGATTTGTGGAGATGTTGGATTTGGAAAAACCGAAGTCGCCATTCGCGCAGCCTTCAAAGCCGCAACTGATGGAAAGCAAGTCGCCGTGCTCGTTCCAACGACCATTTTGTCCATGCAACACTACCGCAGTTTCAAGGAGCGATTGAAAGATTTTCCCGTGACTGTAGATTATGTTAACCGCTTCAAATCGTCCAAAGACACCAGTGAAACCATTAAAAAACTGTCAGAAGGGAAAATAGACATCTTAATTGGTACACATGCCCTTGTTGCCGAGCGCATTAAATTCAAAGACCTTGGGTTGATGATCATCGATGAAGAGCAGAAATTTGGTGTTTCGGTAAAAGATAAACTAAAGACATTGCGTGCAACAGTGGATACCTTGACACTCACGGCTACGCCAATACCTAGAACCTTACAATTCTCGTTGATGGGGGCGCGAGACCTCAGCATCATCAACACCCCGCCACCGAATCGACAACCCGTTTTAACAGAGATTATTCAGTTCAACGAAGAAATTATCCGTGATGCTGTTGCCTACGAAGTTAGTCGTGGTGGACAAGTATTCTTCGTGAACAACCGCTTGTCCAACATCAAAGAAATTTCAGGGATGCTTCAGCGCTTGTGTCCTGGAGTGCGTGTTGCGATTGGTCACGGACAAATGGATGGGCAGCAGCTTGAAAAAGTGATGATGGACTTCATCAATGGAGAGTACGACGTGCTCTTGGCCACGACCATCATTGAGTCAGGCATCGACATTTCCAACGCCAACACCATCATCATCAACGACGCACACAACTTTGGTTTGAGCGATCTCCACCAGTTGCGCGGACGTGTTGGGCGAAGCAACAAGAAAGGATTCTGCTATTTGGTAGCACCCAAATTCAGCATATTGACCTCCGATTCACGCAAACGATTAGAAGCATTGGTGCAATTCTCCGATTTAGGGTCTGGCTTCAACATCGCAATGAAAGACCTTGACATTCGAGGTGCAGGAAACATGCTGGGCGGCGAGCAAAGCGGCTTCATCTCCGAAATTGGCTTCGAGATGTACCAAAAAATCTTGAACGAGGCCATTGAAGAACTTAGAGAAAATGAATTCAAAGAGTTGTTCGACGAACGCACCACCGATAGCATGCTTCAATTTGTGAAAGACTGCAACATGGAAACAGATCTTGAAGTGCGCATTCCAGACGATTACGTCAACAATGTCGCCGAACGTTTGAGCTTGTACCAAGAAATGGACAACCTTCAGGACGAAGAATCACTAGAAAAATTTGCCAATACACTCATTGATCGTTTTGGTCCCTTGCCTCGTCAAGTCAAAGAATTGGTACTCTCCTTTAAATTACGGTGGTTGGCTGAAGAACTTGGTATTGAGCGCCTAGTGATTAAATCGGGAAAAATGGTCGGATACTTCCTCGCAAACCCTCAGTCTCCGTATTTTGAAACAGAAGCCTTCCAAACACTATTGCAAAACGCACTTAAATTGGGCGATAAATGCCGCTTGGCCGAACAAAATGGCCGACTACGTATTGTTTTTACGGGCATAGGGCATATTCGTGATGCTTACGAGCAGCTTCAGCGTTTGCGTCACGAAGAAAAATAATGTAATTTCACTAAAATATGAAAAAACCCGTTTCAGGTAGAGTTATGAAAAATAGTACAGTTCTAATTGGTGTTATTGCCCTGGTATTGAGTTCATGTGGAACACACAAGGCATTGCGTTTTGTTAAAACCAATCCCAATCAACAGATTGTTCAAACGCAAAATCTAGATGCAACTCCGGAAGAAGATATCATTCAAATGAATGAATCACGTGTGAGCACTATTTTGACCACTCAAAGTGAAACTTCAGATGTTGAAACTGATCTAAGCTCTTCCGAAATTCTAGCTTATCCAGATACCACTGAAAGTGCTGATGAGCCAGAAATGAGCTCAGAGGATGCTAGTGCAGCGGTAGAACAAGCAACGCGAACTGAAAAAACCGCTAAGATTGCCAAAGGCTTAGGCATTGCTGGGATTGTCACCATGTGGTTGGGCCCCATTTCATTTGTTGCTTTTCCGCTGATGATTGCTACTCTAATCCTCTATCTCAAGGCCAATAAAGCACGCTACAATACCGAGCAGGGTGTAAAATCCCTGAAAACAGCGAAAACACTTTTGATCGTTTATGGCGCACTGCTTGCGCTTGGACTTCTTTTGGTCATTCTTCTCATCCTACTATTTATATAATTCAATGGGCAATCGTGCCTTTGTCTCTGTCACCAATGATTTGTACACCGACAACCGTGTGAATAAAATCTGCGTTTTTTTGGTGGAACAAGGGTACAAAGTCACGCTCATCGGTCGAATTAAATCGGACAGTTCACCATTGAATGATCGGCCTTACGCCACGAAGCGCTTCAAATTGCTTTGGGAAAAGGGCCCAAAATTCTATGCAGCGTATAACTTTCGACTGTTTTTTTACCTGCTCTTTCGTCGGGCAGATCTATTGGTTGCCAATGACCTTGACACCTTAACTGCAAACTTCCTTGCGGCAAAATTTAAATTGAAAACAAAATTGGTTTACGACAGCCACGAGTACTTTACGCAAGTCCCCGAGCTCATTCATCGTCCAAAAACGCAAAAAATTTGGGAGCGCATCGAAGGATATATCTTCCCCCGTTTGCAAACCATTTATACGGTAAATCAATCCATTGCGGACATTTATACCCAGAAATACAAAAAAAATGTAAGGGTTGTACGAAACATTTCACCGAGTTGGAATGCAGAAAACATCCCTTCACGAAAAGAATTGGGACTCCCAGAAAATCAGTTTTTGGTCATCCTTCAAGGTGCAGGAATCAATGTCGATCGCGGAGCAGAAGAAGCCGTGGAAGCCATGAAACTGCTCACGGACGTCACCTTGATCATCGTTGGTAGCGGAGATGTGATCGGCACCTTGAAAGAACTGGTAAAGACCTATGAACTTCAAAACAGGGTGCTTTTCTTCGGCAAACGACCTTACGCTGAAATGATGGCATTTACATCCCACGCAGATGTCGGACTTACTCTAGACAAACCAACAAGCGACAACTACCGCTATTCCCTACCAAATAAAGTGTTCGACTACATACACGCAGAGACACCCATTATCGGGACGAATCTCGTTGAGGTCGCACAGATCATTACAACCCATCAAGTGGGTACTGTAATCAACGAACTCTCCCCAGAAACTTTGGCCAGTGCAATTCACCATTACCAAGAACACCCTGATTTATTGCTCACTCAAAAAGCAAATTGTCGCGTTGCATCGGCAATAGAGAATTGGGAGAATGAACAAGATGTGTTGAAACAAATCTATCCATCCATTGAACGCTAAGCACCTTCATATTGTCTGTCTTGATGTGCCATTTCCGGCAGATTATGGCGGAGCAATCGATATGTTTTACCGCATTCAAGCGCTGCATTCATTGGGTTTGAATTTGACGATTCATGCATTTGAATATGGTCGAGGTCGACAGGTGGAATTGGAAAAATATGGGGCTGTAAACTATTACAAGCGGTCAAAATCCATTTTTCACCTCTTTTCAAAACGTCCATTCATCGTTCAATCGCGCATGTCGAAACAACTCCTGGAAAACCTGAGTCGAGATCGCGATCCTATTCTTTTGGAAGGACTGCATACCTGTGGGATCTTGGAAAATCCGGCTATTCAGCAACGAATGACCTTTGCGCGAATGCACAACATTGAGCACGACTATTACCGAGGCTTAACCATGGGTTCAACGTTTTTGAAACGCTTATTTTTTCGCTTAGAAGCCCGAAAATTAGAAACGTATGAATCTGTTCTTTCCAAGGCCAAGCACGTGTTTGTCATCAAGGAAAGTGATGTTGTTCACGTCAAGCAATACCAAGAAAATACACATTTTCTCCCCGCATCCTTTCCACCTATTGAAGGGAGATACGGGGCCGTTCATCGCTATGCACTCATCCATGGCAATTTATCCGTTTCGGAAAATGAACAAGCTGTCTATTGGATCTTGAACACACTTCACAAAGTCATAGACCCTACCTTTCCAATTGTTGTCGCTGGAAAAAATCCAAGCAAGCGATTGGTGGCATTTTGTGAAAAAATGAACGTGAAGGTCATTTCAAATCCATCGGAGAAGCACTTAGACACCTTAATTCAAGAAGCACACATTCATTTGTTGCATACCACGGTGCCCTCAGGAATAAAATTAAAGCTCCTTGCCTGCATCCATAGCGCTGGTCATGTATTGGTAAACAGCAAACTCGTTCAGGGAAGTGGATTGACCCAATTCTGCACCATTGCCGATGAAGCGAAAGAATACCGCTTGCATTTTTTGGGCTTGAAAAATCACGAGATGACCAAGGAAGCATTTGACCTACGACATGCCTACATTACTTCACATTTCAACACCGCAACCAATTGCCGAATTATTCTGCGTTTAATGGAAAACTCACATGAATAAATTCGTTCTTCTTTTCACCATTTTTCCTTTTTTCATTTTCGGACAAATCACTGGAGACTGGCATGCCGCGTTTACAATAGTTGGAAAGTCAAATCGGATTGATCTTCACATTGAGAACATTCCAGATACCACAATTAAACTCATCAATCCAGACGCGAAAAAACCTGAGCCCATCCCAATGACGAACGTGGTTTTGAGTGATTCAACCGTTTCATTTACCTACCAAAAAATTGGTTTGTCATGCAAGGGGAAATACCATGCAGATGGCGATACGCTCGTTGGAATCATGTCCCAAAGTGATGTGCGTTGGACGGTAGTTTTTCGTCGTGAAGTTCTCGAAGAAGCCAAACTTATTCGCCCGCAAGAGCCTGTTCCGCCTTTCGTTTATTCAGTAGAAGATGTCCTCATTAAAAACGGCAACATCGTTCTTGGCGCGACATTGACCCTTCCGAAGGACCAAATTCATCCATTTCCTATTGTTGTTCTCGCGTCGGGAAGTGGTGCTCAAGACAGAAATTGTGAACTCATGGGACACAAATCCTTCTGGGTTATAGCCGATTTTTTAGCACAAAATGGCATAGGATGTTTGCGATTTGATGATAGAGGAGTTGGAAAAAGTACAGGAGTTTTCGCCAAGGCAAGTCTATTGGATTTCGGTTCTGATGTCAGTGCTTGTGTAAATTTCTTAGCGGAAGACGAACGATTTTACAATTGTCCAATCGGCATTGCTGGACATTCCGAAGGTGGGATGCACGCCCTCATTGCTGCGCGAAAAAACAAGAACATCGATTTCGTGATTGAATTGGCAAGTGTAGGGACAAGTGGAAGAGATGTGCTTGTAGAACAGCAGTTCCTCATTCCATTGGCTTCGGGAAAAGACACCGCCTATGCCACTTGGAACAGGGATGTTTACGCTGGATTGTGTGACATCATTCAACGCTACCCTCAACAAAAAGCCAGCGATCCGATTGCCGCATTTCTGGACACCATGTACCAAATTGCACCCGCTGATTTTAAGTCAGCTGCCAACATCATGAATTTCAAAGTTGGACTAAACATGTTCCTGAACAATGATTGGGGGCGAGAATTCATCACCTTCGATACCAAGAAGTACCTAAAAAAGTTGAAGATTCCCATTTTAGCCATAAATGGTTCCAAGGATATTCAGGTGCCACCGAATTCGAGTCAGCAGGGATTCATTACCCATTTCGCGAAGCAAACGCAATCAAGCTCTGAGGCGGTAATCATGGAAGGCTTGAATCACTTGTTTCAGCGATGTGACCGTTGCGACATCATGGAATACGGAGATTTAGAAGAAACCTTTTCACCAGAGGTGCTTCAGAAAATGCGCGAGTGGATATTCGGACTTTATTTTCGGTTTTAAGTCTGTTGGATATCATTTAAAATTGTTCGATTTTTATTTGGAGAATGTTCACTAATTAGTTAACTTTAATTTCATGGAAAGAGATATCTTTTTTTCGGGAATAAGAATATTTAGCGCAAAAAGAAGATGAAAAAAATCAAAACATTTGAATCCCTGTTAGAAGAAAAATACGGGGAAAAGGGGAGTCTACAACGGGATCAATTTGATGCCGATTCCTTGGCCTTTAGATTAGGGATCTTATTAAAAGAAGCGAGAATTGAAGCGAACTTAACACAAGAAGAATTAGCAGAAAAAACAGGCACGAAGAAAAGTTATATTTCGAGAATTGAACGTGGAGCAAGCGACATTCAGATTTCTACCTACTGGAAACTAATTGAAATTGGATTAGGCAGGCAGCTTCATATTTCCATAGGTTAATCTCTCTACTTCTCTACCTCATTATCCCTAAACGCCGAAGGCATCAAGTCTGGAATTACCTTTAACACGAGCGGAAGTAGCAAGGCTCCACCAGGAAGTAAAAAGATCGCTAACGAAGGCATGGTCTTGACAAGATCCTTAAACTGTTCCTTCACAGTTTCTTTCTCTTCAGGTGTGAGGTCGGTCGTGGTTGATTTGCGGATCAGGGAAACCAATTCTTTGCTCTGTTTCAATTCCGCCGCCAACTTGTCCTTGTTGCGTCCCAGAATTTTTACCCAACGTTTCGACAAACTTCCGTACACTTTCTCCACAGAATTTGTGTCTTGTAGGAAAGGAATTTTTTCAAAATTTCCGATGATAAATTGTTCTGTCAAGGCCAACGATTCCTCCAACTGCATGGACGTTAGTCCTAAAAATTCAGCGAGTTTTTTCAGGTGATCACGTTCTTCGTCGTGCGCCTCATGGTTCGAATAAATCACGAACGAGGATAAGTCCAACAAGAAGCGCTTGAACAATTTATTCTCTTTCACATGGCTTGTAAAATCCTCAAAAGAAGCGCCTGCATTGAATCTTTTTTCGGCGATTTCACGGTGCACATCCGACAGATTTGCCGAAGCCAAGAACACGGAAAACATCGTGCGTTCCTTGTCTTCAATTGCACCATCGGAGTAGGCCGCCAGGGTTATTGCCGTTAAGGCATTCATGGCAAGATCGTCGTAATTGTAAAAAGCTGAGCGTTTCTTGAGTTGAACAAAATCATTGTAGAGAATCACATCCAAGTAAATGAACACGTTGCTGAGGTAATTCACCCAGAACTTGTTCTCCAATAAATTCATTTTAATGTCTACCCGTTGTGTAAGAATAGACTCCAATTTTTCATGCGGAGATTCCTTCTTGAAAAAGCCGAACAACTTTGAGATTTTCGAGGAGTTGTGATTCCCATAAAAGCTTACCAAGGACTCAATAAAATCCGTTTGACTGAAGTCTTTTCCGTCATGGTATGACAGGTAAACGAAAAGGTGCGATTCAAAGAGCAGGACTTTCAGTTTTTCATCCGATGTCCACTTTTTATCATTGATGTTTGAAGCAAATAAGAGCTGGGAAGGAAATCCAAATGCGATGCCTGTGCGCCCTAAAGCAGCGTGCAAATAGGCACCCTTCTCTACCCCTTCAGGTTGGGTATAGTTGAATTCAATCTGGTTTTTTTCGGCTAGATCGAAGTACTTGTTTATCCACCCTTTTGAACCGGGCAAGAGCAATTTTTCCACTGGGTCAAATGTACGACAAAATCAATCGTCTGGCTAAAACTCGTTCAAACCTGTTCGTCTCGAAAGAAATTGATAATTAAATCGATAAACGATACCTCCACTCAAATAACCCAAACCGTACCCGACTTCTGCATAAACGGCAAATTGTTCACTGAAATAATAACGAATTCCACCAAATAGTGTAGGGAAAGGAGAAATTCGTGCAGTAGTATTTCCGTAGTTAATACCAGAGTTTTTGTCTCTGTAATCTCCTCTAAATTGAATCGCAATGGCAGCGCCTGCATAAACATCCATCTTCTCGATATCAAAATCAAAATGGTACGCGCAGCGCCCCATAAGAGTGGTTCTATTCTGGACAGTATTCAAATATAATGTGTTGGGGCTATAGTATAACTCATGTGCAATAACTCCACCCACACCAAATCGACCGATCCCGACAAGTCCTGTTATTCCTCTTTCGTATCCCACTGAGAGTGGCCCAAGGGCATTGAGTTGTGCACCAAAACCAGCCTGCAGATAGTTCCCGTCTTTTTGAAATGACTGAGCAGAAGCAAAATGCCCTACGCCAACAAATACCACGAATGCAATAACTCTTTTCATGCTTTTAATTTTTCAGAAACAAAATTAGTTTGTCAGAGCCTGCACGCGACCACAAAAGCTTTTCGTTTATTAACCGCTGATTGTCCATTCAGTGAGAAGGCCTCAAAGACAGCGACATAGATTCCCACATTCGCCTTGTGCTGTTCTTTCGTCATTCCATCCCACGTGACACTGCCAAATATTCCCAAAAGTTCATTGTTTAGGATTTTCTTCACCTCACGACCTTCATCGTCATACACGGTCAAGGTCCCCAACATGCCTGGCTCAAGCATTTCATAATGGAAGGCAATTACATCGTCCTTGCCATCATTGTCCGGAGAAATGATGGAATGGCTCAGTGTAAAATCTCCCGCTATTTCTACTTGCATGTCTTGTGAATTCTTCATCCCAGGACTGGCAAAGCCATATGCCTCAGCTGCCGAATGCCAATTGCTTTTTGCATTGGATGACCCATTCGCATGAATTCGCTCCAAGGAAACGCCATCTATACTTTCCAATAAAGGAAAATGCCAATCGGATGAATAAGATACCGTATCCATCAATTGGTCAAAATAATACAAGAGTACAGTTCCCGAATCAACGGTATAACTTGGTGTTTCACAATAAACGAAACTACCCGGAACGGCAAAAGGATAGTGCTGCTTCACGAAACTCGAATCGCTGCCAAGCACGGCATAACCATGAGGACTCAAATAATGGTGTTTTTGAACTGTCTGAGAATTATCAATGATTCCGTTGTCTATATTTGCCAACTTCCAGTCCATTAGATCAAGCCATTTGTCCGACCTGTTGTATACCTCAATCCAATCTGAGCCATTCGTTAAAGGATCAAACAAAATTTCATTGATCACGAGGTCACCCAATTCGGGGGCTTGTGGCAACACAAAGTTCGCTTGAAAATCTGTTTGATTCATCCAGCAATCGGAAAGTTGCGCCAACTGAATGGAATACACCTGTCCACCGTCGAGATTGTCAGTAAAAATGAGTGTCATCATGGATGGATTCGCCCCATAAACTGCACGTTTGTAAATATTTAGAGGCGGAATCGTTTCAATGTTTGCAGAGGCAAGTTGAGTCGAATCCATCCCCTCATTGAAGAAAACCTGCAACACATTCGGCGCAAGAGGTAAAAGTTCAAGGAGTGTTGGTGCTTGACTATCCGGAGTATCGTTGAACACATCGTTTTGCAAGGCTGGGGTTCCTCCAATGACGGATGTACTCGCTTTCCAATTGTCTTGTGCCGAACAGGGATCGTAGGGATTTACGCGCTCGATGGCATAGCCTCCATTGCTTTTAATCGGGTCTTGATACCAATCTGTGGTGTACGCCAATGAATCGATTTGGAACCCATTGGCATCATGCAATACAATGTTGTCGCCTGTATTGTTAAAACTGGGAAAACTCGTCACCATTGATGGATTCGTGAAATAGGCCTCGTTTGCACTTGCGCACAAGACCTTGTATTCACCCGGATAAATCCACCCGTTTTGAAGGGTTCCAAACCCTGAGGCATCGCCAATTTTCCAGCCTTGCAGATTGAAAATTTTCTGTGAAACGTTATACACTTCCACATATTCCGCCTCTGGCAAACCAACACTCGGAGTTTCATCACACAGGAATTCATTGATGAGCACATCTCCAGCTGAAGGTGTTTCTGAAAACAAGACCTGAAAATTCGCTGTTTGCAACGGTGATGGATTGAGCGAAAGGTCAGCGACATTCTGCGTGATAAGTTCATACTGACTTCCATTTGTTAGGGAACTTGACAACGTAAGGTGCACCAAAGCTGGATTCAGCGAATCGAGCAACACCTCGGAAATACCTGGCCCAGTTGGTAAGGAATAATTCAAAACACTTAACGCGCTGCTGCTGTCTAAGGCTTCTGAAAAGAGTGCGTCTAATGTGTTAAACGACACAGCATTCGCGGAAATCAAGATTGGAGGAGTTAGGTCGTAAATGATTGGTCCAACATAGATGTCATCAAAAAAATGCTTTTGAAAAAAAGAAGCCGTGGATTGTGTAATGGCAACACCGAAATACGCACTTGTTGTTATGGAAAGGTCTGTTGCGGAGCCTTCTGCCGTATAGTCTAGTTCTGCAAAACTCTTCTGTTCCAGACTCCATTCGCCGGTAGCAGAGCATTTGACTTTTACCTTGAGTTCATTGGTCGAATAGTTGGTGGTTCCGTCTGTTCCGTCAATGATTTTGGTTTTTACACCAACTACAGACTTGTACAAAGACACCTCATCCGTTGTCCCACCGATCCGTACAAAATATCCATTTACCCCTGGGGAGAAAACATTGGCTTGATTGGAACAAAGGTAGACATCCACAAAATTGGCACTTGAGGTGTTGAACAGCAAGCGAACACTGAACTCCCATTGTGCGTCGTTTACCAAAGTGTTTGGCGTTGAAACGCAATACGTGCTATTCGTAAGCAACTTATTCGAGCGCAACTGAAAATTCCCTCCAACATCCACGATAATAAAAACGGAATCGTCACCGGACCATGGAGGGTTCGAGGAAAAATCGTTATCCGAGAAATCATCAAGGAACTGAGCAAACGCATGTTGCCCAAAAAGTAAACATAGAGTGGTTAATACGAATTTCATCCTGAAAAATTGAATCTACTTAAAGTTAGTACATTTGATTCAGAAATAAAAACGTAAAGAGATGCGAGTTGCTGTTGTTGGAGCTACAGGTATGGTAGGAAATGTCATGTTGGACGTGTTGCGTGAGCGCCAATTTCCTGTGAGTGAATTGATTCCAGTTGCCTCAGAAAAATCGGTGGGGAATCAAGTGATCTACAATGGCGAGTCTTTCACGGTTGTTGGCTTAGAAACAGCTCTTGCCATGCATCCCGACATCGCGATTTTTTCTGCTGGTGGCGAAACGTCTTTGGAATGGGCTCCACGCTTCGCAGAAGTGGGCACCACCGTCATTGACAATTCATCCACCTGGCGCATGGATCCAACGAAAAAACTGGTCGTTCCAGAAATCAATGGGCATGTGTTAACTACGGAAGACAAGATTATAGCCAATCCAAACTGCAGCACCATCCAACTTGTTTTGGCCTTGGCACCACTACACCGCGCCTATGGCATTACCCGTGTGATTGTTTCCACCTACCAGTCCATCACAGGAACTGGAGTGAAAGCCGTTCAACAACTCGAGAACGAACGCAATGGCATCGAGGGTGAGATGGCTTATAAATACCCGATTGATAAAAACTGCATCCCTCAGTGTGATTCATTTATGGAAAATGGATACACCAAAGAGGAGATGAAGTTGACCAATGAAACGAAAAAAATCCTCGATCCAACAATCAAAGTCACTGCGACAGCAGTTCGTGTTCCCGTTGTAGGTGGACATTCGGAAGCAGTGAATGTCGAGTTCCTACGCGACTTTGATTTGGATGAAGTTCGACGACTTTTGGAAGCCCAAGAAGGCATCACACTTCAGGATGATCCAGCCGAATACAGTTACCCGATGCCTAGATTTGCAGAGGGAAAAGACGATGTGTTTGTCGGTCGTATTCGCAGAGATGAATCCCAGGAAAACACCTTGAACATGTGGATTGTTGCAGACAACTTGCGCAAAGGTGCAGCGACAAATGCGGTGCAGATTGCGGAGTTGTTGCTGGAGAAAGGGCTTGTTTAATTACCAATTACGAGTTGCTAATTACGAGTTGGGGGGGTTGATGCTGCGCAATTGAGAATTTGATTGCTGCGCAAATTTGATCCCAGA
>JBILBT010000212.1:0-5403 GCA_044353545.1 Crocinitomicaceae bacterium
TCAATTTTTTCCATGCGATTGTGTCAAGTAGTTCGGGATGTGCATACCACAGCATACTCGAGAACTCATGGTGAAAAGTTTGTTCGATGAACCCGTTTGTATATCCTTCATTTACACCGCTATTGGACATGTACAAGGTTTGGTCGGAATAGGTGCCAGCATATCCTTCTTGAAAGAATTCCAATACACCAAAGATATACACCTCAATCAAATGGTCCTGGATGATGTGTTTTGGATACTTGTCTAGTGCGCTGGATAACACGAAAATGGAACGTCTTTTTTCAATGTTTGGAAGAGGAGTCGTTTGCGCATTGATTTCATCGGAATACCAATTCTCTGGAAATGTCTGTTCTTCTTCTTCAAATTTAAATTGAATTCCTGATGCATGCTTCACAGCTTGTGCCTGGCTTGTAAATGCACATGTCAGAATGAAGACAACGAGAATGTGTTTGATTTGCTGATGGAATCCAATCATATTTTTGAGTTGAGCGTCGATAAATGTACGTGATTCATTTCGTTTAGATTTACTACTAAACAAAAAAAACCGACGGGAATTCCCGCCGGCTCATTTATTCTGGGTCTGAAAAAAATGACGTATTTATCGGATCACAATGCGCTCCGTTGCGCGATTTCCAAGTTCATCGATGGAAATTAGGGTGTACACTCCAGGATTCAAATCCAAGCCAGTGAGTTTTCCTTCGTTCGTGAAGTCAAGCTGCTTGAGTACAATTCCAAGGTCATTCATGATCATGGCGCTTCGAACAGATGCGTCGGCTCTTAAGTTCACATGTCCTGATGATGGATTTGGATAAACACTGATGTTGCTCACTGCTGGCATTCCTGTTCCTGCTGAAACTTGCGGATTGCTTACGCCTGTTACAACTGGGGCATTTGGCTGTGTCAGCACAAATTTTCTGTAGGTACTGCAACCTTTATCGTTTGTGACATTTACACCATAAATCCCTGCACTTAATCCGGATTGATCTTCTTGTGAAATGATCAGATTGTTGCTGTTTCCTTCCCAAACAAAGGTAAGGCTTGGGTCGCTGACCATGAGGTTGATGCTTCCATTGCTTCCATGATAGGTCGATACATTGTTGACAATGGATGAGACTTGCACTGCTGCTGGGTCCACAAGGACAACATCAGCTGCAGCATTAGATACGGCATTATCGGCAACTTCGATGCGGTAAGATCCAGCGGAAAGGTTTGCCATTTGGAAACTCGAGCCGTTAATCATTTGGTCATTTACAAAGTAAGGCGCTTGACCTCCAATGATGTCGATGAGGATTGTTCCGTTTTGATCACCGTGGCAGTAGGGCGATTGCTTGGTGATTTGTAGTTTGAGCGGGATTTTTGTAGATCCGACTACTGTAGATATTTGTGCGCTGGATTGAAATGCTGTGGCAAGAAGTCCTGCAGCGAATAATATAGTTCGTGTTTTCATGATGAGAAAATTAAAATGTTTTAGATGAAATAGGTTTGTATTAAAAGATAGCTGATCCATTTGAACCACTCGCTCCGTTGATATTTGGATTTCCATTCGGTCCGCCTGTGCCAAAGATTAGGGGTGCTTGATCAACTGTAAAACGTTTCATTGTTTGACATCCATCGACTTGTGTAATTGTCACGGCATAAGTACCTGCACTCAAACCACTTTGATCCTCAAGATTTTCCACCAGTCCAGAACCATCTGGGGTCATCCAAGAATACGATACAGATTGATTGTTTACTGTTAAATCAATGGCTCCATTATTTCCGCCAAATACGCTTACATTGGAAACTACTGCTTGCACATCAAGTTGCAAAGGGGAAATAAGAATCACCTGCACTTCAGAACTTGACAATAGTGTGTCGGACACATAGATGCTGTAGGGTCCAGCAGAAAGATTGGAAAAGATAACCTGACTCCCACCAATCTCAATACCATTCACCCAATATGGTGGGTATCCACCTAGGATGTCAACGACGATCGATCCGTCATTACTGGCATAACATGAAGGGTTTCCTGCTGCGAGTTGCAAAGAAAGCGGCAATTTGGTGCCTGAACTTTGGGCACTTGATGAATAGACCGAGTTCAAAAAGGTGAAAGCGACCAGACCAAGAGCGATAAAAATTTGTTTAGTTTTCATAATTGTGTTTTTTGTGTGTTTCGTTTTTAAGTTTTAATGTTTTAAGCCTTTCGACGAAACAAAGGTTCGCACATTGCACTGGCTATGAAAGAAATTAAAGGAGTAGGTCATTCAAATTCAGCGCTTCTGCTCAGTAGTCACTACGTAGTTCTACGCAATAGCGACCTGATTTTGGGGTTTTATGAAGCTCCGAGGTGATTTGGAGATGGAAATTATAGGTGATTATCTCGCATCATAACCAAAAGTTGGGGAAGAATTAAGATGGGTTGTTTAACCCAGCCCCGGGTTTTATCCTGGAGTTTTAGGGTTTCAACCCAGGGTATATTGAGACCAATGGAAGAAATGAATCAACCAAAGCAATGGTTTACCCTTGGGAAATTTTGGAATTGACTTGGTATACTAAGAAACTTTATCTTTTCGATAAAGGATTGTTTGACCCCGATGGGGTCACTGGTGTTCGCGGGAGCTTAAGTTTACAGAGATTCGATCCCCGCCGCAGCGGACAGGCCGATGGGGTCATAAATAAAGAGACTACGTAGAGCGCAAGTTAAATATCATCGTGTAATATCTATTGACTTAAAGACCCTGATTTAATGATACTCATTCTTTGGTCGATTCAATGGCGTCGCAAATGATTTTTCCGGCTTTTCGAATTTCCGATTCACTTATGTTTAAAGGTGGAGAAAGGCGGAAACTGTAGGGATGAGACAAGAACCAAAAACTAATCAATCCATGTTCAAGGCAGCGGTCAACCACGCGCTGAACACGCTCGCTCGATTCCATGTCCAAGGCGAACATCATCCCAATTCGACGAATGGCCAATATTTCCTTTTCTTTCCCGATCAGTTCCTCCAATAGCTGACCCAAGCGTTCAACTTCAGCGTAATCAATTTCACTCGTCAAGACATCAACAAAGGCATTAGCGGCTGCGCAAATGACGGGATGGCCTCCGAAGGTGGTGATATGTCCCAGCATAGGAGCGTGGGTAAACTCCCACAACTTTTGGCGCGACGACACCAAGGCACCAACGGGCATTCCACCCCCCAGGGCTTTTCCAAGGCTTAGGATATCTGGAACAACGCCAAAATGTTCAAAGGCAAAGTTTCGTCCTGTTCGACCAAGTCCACATTGGATCTCATCAAAAATAAGTTGGGCGCCAACTTCCGTGCATCGTTCTCGAAGGGCGAGTAAAAATTCTGTTGATGGAATGCGAACGCCTGCATCTCCTTGCACTGTTTCAATGATTACTCCAGCCGTGCGTTCCGTGATGTAATTTAAGTCTTCGATTTCATTGAATCGTAAAAAGCGAACATCGGGAAGGAGGGGTCTGTATTTTTGTTTTTTAAGTTCGTTTCCAGACACACTCAATGAACCGTGTGTACTGCCGTGGTATGAACCGCGAAAGGAGACAAGTTCGGTTCGCCCAGTTACACGCTTGGTTAATTTTAATGCAGCCTCATTGGCTTCTGTCCCCGAATTCACCATGAAAACGGCATTCAAGCTTTCAGGCAATAGGGCAACAAGTCGTTTCGCTAAATTCAATGGCGCATCTTGAATGTATTCACCATAGACCATGACATGCAGGTAAAGATCAACTTGCTCGTGAATGGCTTTGACCACTTTAGGATGACGGTGACCTATATTATTCACCGCGACACCTGAAATCATATCCATATACGCCTTTCCAGACTTATCATAGATGTAGATTCCTTCTGCTCGATCGACATCGATGAGAAAGGGGTGTTGGTTGGTTTGTCCAAGCAACTGAATGAAATCATCTTCGCGAGACATCTTAACCTTGAATGAGGAACTAGAGTTATGCGTTTTTGCGCGCAATAACTTTGTGAACAGCGTTGACCACATCCTGTGTGTCGATGCCATACTTGGTCATCAATTCCATCGGTGTTCCGCTTTCTCCAAAGGTATCATTGACTGCCACATACTCTTGCGGTACTGGGCTTGTACGAGAAAGGAACTGTGCAACAGAATCTCCAAGTCCACCGTGAAGCATGTGTTCTTCAGCAGTCACCACACAACCCGTTTTTCCAACGGACTTCATGATTGCTTCTGTATCGAGTGGTTTGATTGTATGCATGTTAATCAATTCTACTGAAATACCAGCCTCTTCTAGCGCTTTCAATGCTTCAATGGACTTCCATACCAAATGTCCACAGGCAATAATGGTCACATCTGTTCCTTCTGTCAGTACATCTGCTTTTCCGATAACGAAATTTGCGTCTGGCTTTACAAAAATCGGCATTACAGGACGGCCGAATCGAAGATAAACAGGACCTTCGTGTGCGGCAATGGCGATTGTAGCTTGTTTCGTTTGGTTGTGGTCAGCAGGAACAATGACAGTCATGTTTGGCAGCATCTTCATCATTCCGATGTCTTCCAAAATTTGATGCGTAGCTCCATCTTCTCCTAGTGTCAACCCTGCATGGGAAGCACAGATTTTAACATTCTTGCGCGAATACGCTACAGACTGGCGAATTTGATCATACACACGACCTGTAGAGAAGTTGGCAAAGGTACCTGTAAATGGAATTTTTCCACCAATGGTCATTCCGGCTGCTAGACTGATCATGTTTGCTTCAGCGATTCCCACCTGAAAAAAGCGCTCTGGATTTTCCTTTTGAAAGGCATCCATTTTCAATGATCCGGTTAAGTCGGCACACAGGGCCACAACATTCTCGTTTGCACGTCCCAGTTCAGCGAGTCCTTCACCAAACCCTGAGCGGGTATCTTTATTGCCGAGAATTTCAAATTCAGTCATGATCAAAGGTTTAAAGTTGTTGTTTTATTGGAATTTATACGAAAATCTTTTTGGATCGAATAGGTCGATGAATGCAAGTTTTTTTGACGATAAACCACACGGTACGAACCAGGTTGTAGCTGAGTAAAGGTGCTTTTTGACGTTTCATCTAAGTTGCACACCCATTCAATGACTCCTCCGTCTCGAAGAACAAACACTTGCGCAATGATGGTGTTTATTGACTTGCAGTTTAAAGAGCCAGGAGCAGGGATATCAATATATGTGGTAGAACTTTGTGTGACATCCACCGCGACATAGGTTCGTGGCAATGTCAACACCTCAACATCGTATTTCCCTGTTATGTACTTATCGGACACATTCATTTTTTGTACATTCAAGGTACTCGTATTGCCCTTTAACATGATGCGTGAATCGATCTGATAAGGTTTTGTCGCATTGACAAAGCGAACTTTAATATACCCTTGTGGGGCATCTACGATGATGGTGTTGTGTGTA
>JBILBT010000213.1:0-5376 GCA_044353545.1 Crocinitomicaceae bacterium
AGAATCAGAAAGAAAAAATGAAACAAGTAAAGCGGGGATGAGAAAGATCGCTAACAAATGAAATTTGCCTTGGTGCTCACTTTCGTTCATCGAAGCGAATAATTTGTGTGGGGGTGATGCAGTAATCTAGGCGAATGTCGTGGCGATCAATGTCATCAATCTCGCACATCTCATCAAAAAGGTGAAGTCCAATAAAAATACAATTCGGTTTGCATTTGCGGAGAAATCGGTCGTAAAACCCTTTGCCGTAGCCAATGCGATGACCAGAAGCATCAACTGCAAGCAATGGAACAAACACGATATCTAAAGCATCGGCTTTAATTGTTTTTCCATGGCTTGGCTCTGGAATGCCAAATTCATTCACGATCAACTGACCATGCCTTTCGAATTGAAAATGTTTCATGGTGTGCTTCTCGAAGTCCGATTTTGGAAGTGCAATGGTTGCCCCAATTGAAATCCCTTTTTCTAGAATGATGTAGGTGTTGATTTCTCGTTGACGTTCAATGGGAAGAAACAAACTCAATACCTTACCCTCAAGCTGAAAATGAGTAAACAGTTGCTCACAAATCTCCGCAGATCGACGCTCTAATTCATCTGGAGTAATTTCAAGCCGCTTTTGCTTGTAAAGGGAACGAATTGACGCTTTTTGCATTACATTTTTGGAAAAAGATGTTTCGCGGAGGACATCACTTCCTGCTCATTGATGACATTGGCTTTATCAACCGCGCGTTGAAGTGCAACAGTAATCAGATCTTCTAAATCGTCTTTTTCCATGATGGTGTGGTCTCCATTGATTTTAACGGATCGAACGGCGCGATTTCCCGTTAACTCAACTACTACGAGTCCATTTCCGGACTCTCCTTCAACAAGAATGTCGTCAAGTCGTGACTTGCTTTCTTCAGCCATTTTTTTCATGGCTTCCATTTTGCCAAACATATCAGATCCAAACATAGAATAAAGATGATTGTGGTCAGCAAAAGTAATGATATCCGTTGAGCCCATGTTAAAACTAAATAATTCTTATCATGCTATAAATTTATTTAAATTGAAAAGATATACCTTTGACCTATGAAAAAGAAACTGTTTTTTGTCTTTGCTTTCGCCGTGTTTACTTCACCAGTTATGTCTCAGGTCGATGAGTCTTCAGATTCTTCTTATACGGCAGAGGAGTATGTAGAGGAAGAGTCCAATTTGGTTGAAGAGACCTTCATGTCTTCTCGGGTGATCAATGGCCATTCGGTGGAAATGTTGCGCAAAGGTGTGCTTGAATTTCGCGTTGAACACCGTTTTGGTGACATCGCTGGTTCGAACGGTGGAGTTCAAACATTATTCGGACTGGACAACTCATCAGATATTCGCATTGCCTTTGAATACGGAATCACAGACAATCTGATGGTTGGAATCGGTCGCAGTAAGGGCGCTGGAAATCCATATACGTCGTTGATGGATGGTTTTGTAAAATACCGTTTGTTGCAACAAGAAAAAAAAGGAATGCCTTTTTCAATGGCCCTTGTTGGAACGGCAAGTATGTCCTATGCAAAAGCGTCTCCTGATGAATCATTGGTTCAAAATTACCCGAAGTTTAGTCACCGTTTCGCGTATTGTGCCCAGTTAAATATTGCACGGAAGTTTGGTGAACGATTGAGTGTTGCGGTGATGCCGACTT
This sequence comes from Crocinitomicaceae bacterium, assembly GCA_044353545.1. Taxonomy (GTDB): domain Bacteria; phylum Bacteroidota; class Bacteroidia; order Flavobacteriales_D; family Crocinitomicaceae; genus M0103. The sequence goes on from JBILBT010000213.1 coordinate 1,667, forward strand.
TGGTGCACCGCAATTATGTGCTTCAATCGGATGTGAATACACTTTTTGCATTGGGTGGCGCCTTGCGTTGTGGCTTGTCTTCGAAAACGGCAATCTTGTTGGAGTATTACCATTGTTTCAATCCTTCTGAAACACGGGCAATGAATACCAACAGTTTAGGCATAGCATTTGAATGGATTACTTTCGGACACAATTTTACCATTAACCTCACCAACTCAAGAGGTTTTGGCGAAACACAGTTCATCCCATACACCTACGAACAATGGTTGAAAGGCCAATTCCGTTTAGGGTTCTGTATCGGCAGAAAATACCAAGGAGAATAACAACTTTTTAAATTAAACATCATGAAATCAAACATTTTTTATGGCGCATTGGCAGGGGTAATTCTCTTGACATCTGCATCGTTAATTGCACCTCCAGCGCAAGAGTACAAAATCAAAGAAGGATTCAAAATTGAATTCAAAAGCAAACACCCTTCTGGAATATTTAAAGAAGCCAAAGGATCGGTGAAGTTTGACGAAAGTGATCTGGAAAACTCCAAGTTTTCTTTGACGTTTCCAATTGCGTCAATTAGCACCGGCAACGGGATGATGAACAAGAAAGCACTAACAGAAGAGTGGTTTAGCGCGACGAAATACCCGGAAATCAAATATGTTTCTACAAAAATTGACAAGTCAGGTGACGATTTTATCGTCTATGGAACTTTGACTATGAAAGGAATCTCGAAAGAGAAAAAGGTCCCACTAAAGGTGTCAAAATCTGACGGCGGCTTGACATTCTCAGGTTCATTCGTTGTGAATCGCATGGATTTCAAAGTCGGGAAAGAAAGCGATGCCGTGCCAAACAACATGAACATCAGTTTCTCCCTACCAGTAGCAAAAAAATAAGTGATATGTTAAAGCGCGCACTTTTTTTAGGAATCACTGCAGGCCTTCTGTCTGGCTTGGCATGTCATGTGTTGATGTTTGTCTATAAAGAAACTATGTTTGTTGACTTCTCACCCGTGATGAAGGCCTATCAGCTCTACGCGGCTTCTGTTTTTGCTTGTGTCTTAGCATCCATGGGGTATCTTGCCGCTACGAAGTTGCTGCCCCGTTTTGGTGAAATCATTTTCAACTTCTTGTTTGTGATTCTATCTTTCGCGAGCATCATTTCGCCGATCATGCACACATTTCCTCCAGAATTGGATGTGAAAGGAATCGATGAAATCACAGCCTATTTTATTCCATTTGCAATCACGCTTCATTTCTTTCCAGCGATCGCTTGGTTTGCTGTTAAACCAATTTTTGTTAAACCAATTTTAATCAAATCAGTATGAAATCTTTTCTCATCATTTTTAGCGCAATAATTCTCGGTGTTTTTACCATGAATTCATGTAAAAAGGACAAGGCTCCGGTAGATTGCATCACAGCTGGTTGTACGGATACAATATCTTTCGCAAATCAAATTTTGCCAATGATTCAGATCAATTGTACGGGCTGTCATGAACCAGGGAATGCTTCTGGGGGATATTCTTTATCAACTTATGATGAAATTGTTTCGAATGCTGATGCTATTTTGAATTCATTGAATGGCACAGGCATGCAACTTATGCCGCAAGGTGGTCCTGCGTTGGCGGATACACTGATTCAGCAATTTAGCTGTTGGAAGTGCCAAGGGAAGTTGGATAATTAAGAGTTAAGAATGAAAAATGAAGGATGAATAATTATCGTTTCGTTCAAGACATATCAAAGGGTTCCGATTGGGGCCCTTTTTTTATTCGATACGGCGCATAACAAGATCATTCACTTTTTTGAAAAATTGAAATGGCATGTAGGTGCGCCATTCGATGTCTTCGAGTTCGCCTCCCATTACAAAATAATGATCGATGCGTATTCGCTCAAATTCAGCGATGACATGATCGTGAAAATTTACCATGGCTATCCACCCATCTTCAACATCGTCAAACCACTCTTCGTAATAACAATCATCAGAATAGTGGAAGTTGAGCACATTTTCACCAATCAAGATAAACTTGTTGATCCCCGCTTCAATCATCGGTTCTATGATGTCGCGTTTTAAGGTCATGATGTCATTTTCGATGGCGTCGTTCCATTCACCGATGAACTCAATAATGGCAAATCCATCGTCGTATTCAGCAAAAAGCACCTTCAAAAATAAGGTAGGAGATCCCATCGAATCCCATTGTGGGTGCAGATAAAAGTTGTAAACGGTGTTGTTGAATTCAAATTCACTGTATTCCCTGCCATAGAATGGTGAGTTTGGGTCATCTGCGGAAATGTACAACTCCCTCCAGGCAAAATAAGGTTCAATGTAGTGCATGTAATTTTATCTGAATTGGCATAAGATGTGCAAAGAGGCCGAGCAATTTTATCCGTATTTTTGATAATTCAAAATTCGGTCAAACTTTATCCTAAAATTACAAAAAATGAAAAAGATTTTTCTACTTACAGGTTTAATCGTCATTCTTGCTTCATGTGGGAAAAATGAGAATCGTCCAATTGAAGAGTACGTATCTGCTTTTCTCAATGAAAATGAGAATGTTGTCGCTTTTGGTAAGGCCGATTTGAAGTCCATGTTGGATGATATGGATTATGCATCGATTCCAAAATTCGGATTAATCATGAAGTCCCAAGTGAAGGATTTTGAAAAATGTGTAAACTTAAAATCTTCTGTTTATTATGCTTTGGAAGGTCCATTTCTCGAAGATGGCACACCGACAACAACGCTGGCATTCATCGAAGTGAAGAATGCTGATTCACTTTCCTCACAATTGAGCACTCAAGGGTTTGACATCGAAGAGGATGGAGATCTTCGTTATTTCGAAAGTGGCGATGTAGCTATGGGAATGCAAGGGAACTTGGCCATTTTCATTTCGAAAAAAGGAGAGTTTGACGGGAAAGTAGCATTGAATGATGCCTTCGATCGTGTCTATGGCGATGTTTCTGAAGGAAAAGTGAATCAAATTTTGGCAGCAAAAGGTGATATCGTTATGGGGGTAAGTATGAAAAACCTTTACACAACCTCGAACACGGATTTGAATAAATTGAGCGACGAAAAGAAGGAAGGGATCTTGAATATGGTCGATGGTTCGTTTATTCAAACGGCAATCAGTTTTGAAGATGGCGCTGCGGTGATCAAAATGAAAAATTACTTTTCACCAGAATTGAAAAAACACATGTTCTTTAAAAAGGATCCGTCGGGATCTATTGTTTCGAAGTTGGGAACGGGCAACCCAGTACTTGGAATTTCTTTGAACTTGGATTTGAAAAAAATGCAAGCATTCATCGACGATTATGCCGCCAATGCGATGCGTGATTTGATGGAATCTTTAGGTCCACTTCAAATGGTTATGGCCAGCAGCAAGGATGGACTCGCTGGAATATTATCAGGTGAAATTGGATTTGTCATGGTGGGACAACCAAATGCAAATGAGGGCATTTCGGACATGAACATGTTCGTTGGTTTGAAACCAGCAGGAAAACCCTTGGCTGACATGGCGAAAGGCTTCTTGGATCTTTCTATGGCGAAAGTGGAAATAAACAACAGGGGCTTGTCGGCTTTTAGCAACGCAGAATATGTCCCTGCTCCGGGTCAGAAAATTCGTATTCCAAAGGGATGTGAGAATTTTGGAAAAAAAGGAATAACAGGCTTTATCAATTTGGAAGATGTGGATATGGAATCTTTTGGATTAATGGAAGAAGAGAAAA
>JBILBT010000214.1:0-5350 GCA_044353545.1 Crocinitomicaceae bacterium
AGCCGTAAGATTATCGGCTTGCATCTGTCCTTTGAAATCTGTCATTGTTCCTGAGAATAACAATTCCCCTTTGTGAATAATGGCCAAGTCGTCACACAATAAGTCAACTTCACTCATGATGTGACTTGAAAAAATGACCGTTTTCCCTTGCTCTTTGCAGTTTTGAATCAAGTGAATAATGTTCTCTGCCGTAATGACATCCAAACCACTTGTTGGTTCGTCAAAGACAATTATTTCGGGATCGTGAATCATGGTTCGGCAGATGGATACCTTTTGTTTCATACCAGTGCTCAACTTTCCAATGCGCTTATTTTGAAAGTCATGCATGTCCAAAAGCGTGTACAAGTGTTCTTTCCGCTTCGCTATATTGTCCTTTGAAACACCATACAACTCACCAAAGTACTGAATGAGTTCGTTTGGTGTAAGTCGTGCATACAATCCTGTTGACCCCGTTAAAAAGCCAATTTTACGCCTTGCTTCTTGCGGGTTTTTTACCGCATCGGTGCCACCCATGATAATTTCACCCGCACTGGGTTTATAGATTGTGGAAAGCATGCGCATCGTCGTTGTCTTTCCAGCGCCGTTTGGACCGAGTAGTGAAAAGATTCGTCCGGGTTCACAGCGGAAACTTATATTGTCTACCGCAACGGCAGTGCGCTCTTCGGTATTCAACTCTTTCCGTTGCTGCCGCGAAAGGTCAAATGTTTTAGATAGATTGCTTACTTGAATCATAGTTGATGGAGTCACTTTAAACAAGGTAAAAATAATGTTTATTTGTTGTCTTCAGCGAGTGGAAGTTGCTAATGACGAATTACGAGTTACGAATTTGGTGGCTGAGGTGCGATAACAGACTCGAAGCCACGAATTACGAATTAGGAGTTACGAATTTGGTGGCTGAGGTGCGATAGCAGACTCGAAGCCACGAATTACGAATTACGAATTGCGAATTACGAGTTACTTGTTTTGCACTTCGAAGTAAGAACCAGTCTTAATATCTCAAAATCCTTTGTCCTTAGAAGCTCAAAGAGCGGAGAGTTGTCATTTGTCTTAGAATCTTGATGTCATAAAATCTTAAAATCCTTTGTCCTTTGTCCTTAGAAGCTCAAAGAGCTAAGAAGTGTCATTTGGTGCCAAGTAACACTCCTAGACCAATTCCAGCACCGAAGCCCCATCCATTACCAGCGGCTTGCCTTGTTTCTGCAAATGCGCTGAGGGTGAACATGTCATGCAATAAATACGTGGTTTTTATTCCGAATGAGCATGCATATTTTATACTGCGTTGGTTCGTTCTTCGATCTCTAACGAAGTCAAGTCCAAGGATGTTCGCGTAAGGTGCTATGTCCCAATTGTATTTGGGAGAAATGTGATAGCTCAATCCATCAGGTAAGACAAGAAGTATAATTCCACCAATAATTCCAAAAGCCCCTGAACTTGTTGTGTCAGAATCGGCAGAATTTAATAACCCAATTCCGAAAAGAATTGGTGCTCCAAGTATGCCCATTGTTGCATGAAATTGACGAATAGAATCGCGCCTTACCATGTAATCGAAATTGTAGTTTAATCCGATTTTCTTTAATAAAATCTCACCATTCAGGGAATAATTTGAATATCTAGATGATTGAACAGACCCCATACTATATTTCGCAGACAGATGAAATTTATGGTCATTCAATTGTGCAGAAGTTGTGTAAATCCAAAAAGTAAAGAGGAGAAATAGAATGTTGCGGAACATATTTAATCAAAAAAATTCTGTCAAATATATTGATTTATTCACAAATCCTCCCACTGTGACACCCTGCATGAAACTGAGCATCAAGTGCCTTCATTTCTTCTAGAAGTTCAGCAGACGGGGGAGTGTTTTGCAGTCGAGAAAGATCGGGTTGACCAGCATCGACCCAGGCCGTGAACCAAATGGACCCAACCGTAATAATGGCAGCCCGCATTCGTCGTTCGACCATTCCATTTAGTCGTTCATGATACGCTTGTGAAAAGGCATAAGAGTAGGTTGAGACAACTGCGTTTCCGCGCTGTTCGTAACTGTATTTGTGGTTGGCAGAAAATTCTTCCGTGAGTTTTTTTTCGATGCGCAACACTGAATCTAAGGCTAGATGTGAAGCTTTTACAGCATCCCATGCACAATCTAAAACACGGTCGATGTATTTGGCTTTGCCGACGAAATAGTTGTAATCATCTGCATTAATTTCCACCAATCGGCTTTCCCAAAGGCCATGTATTCCTTTCTGACCAGACAATTGCCCGTTGTAGTTTTCTGTTGTATGCAAAGGAACGTGGGCATCTCCTATGTAATGACCAATATCGGCTGAATACTTTAGGATCAGATCGACATTGTTTGCTTCAAAGGCCTTTTGGAGACGCATTTTCATGACATTGATGTGCCAAGGTACGATGCCATGTTTTTGGAGTGTGTCTTCGGAATATTTCGCAACGGCTTCGTCCCATTTTCTTGGAATATTGGAAAAAGGGTCTTCTCCATCAGTATAATATCGATCTAAATCGATGTAATGGCATTGCGCTTCACCGTCCATGGCGTAGCGCCTTTTATCTGGATCCACGGCATGTTCAGTAAGAAATTCGATGTGTTCCTTGTAGAAGCCAAACAGTTCTGGCGGTAGGGTGAAAACAGCAATACGATTGATGCGTTTATGGCCATAAAATCCCCAGTACACCGAAGATGTCGAATGAACGGTTTGCGAGAAGGAGAGGATGATGAAAAGGACTAGGCCTATGAGACATTTATAGTTTAACCAATTTGCCATCTTTAAGGATTGGAATGACATCGGTCTGATCTGGTGTGAGGCAGTATTTAATGTCCTCGTTCAGATGCAGGTTCTTCAGTCTTCGCCGGTGAGAGCTTGACTTCAGGTACCCGAAATAATTGTCCTTTGCAGATAGAAATAGATATTTTGCCGCGATGGATGAATCTTCAATCGCTGTGTAATAGCCTGTAGAAATGAGATAATCAGAAATGGCGCCGGCACAAATGGTATCTTCAAGATTGAATTTGTCCTGCCAACCAGAGCACAAGCAGAGCACATTTTTATCTTGTTCGTACAACCACTTGGATAAGGCCGTCAAATTGAGGAATGAGCCGACAACCACAATCTCGGCATCTTTAGCGACGTCCAATGATTTTGTTCCATTGGTCGTGGTCAGAACCACCTCCTTGCCGCGAAATTCTTCCTTCATGTAAGAAAATGGGGAATTGCCAAAATCGAATCCTTCGACAATTTGACCTTTGCGTTCGGCGCCTGCTAAATAACCTTTTTGCTTGTATGCCCAGGCTTCTTCCACTGTAGGTACTGGGATGATAGACTTTATTCCATTGTCAAAGGCCGCGCAAATCGCCGATGTTGCACGCAATACATCAATAACAACGACAATTTCGAATTCATCTTTGTAGTAGGCATATTCTCCAGGAGTGAAGCAAACCTCAATGCGTTTTCTGTTATCCATAGGGTAAAAGTATGATTTTCCGTTGAAAGTAGTGTACTTTTTACACTAAGTGTAAATGCTCATTTTTAATGAGGCGAATGTGAATTAATTTTCTTCGTTTTTCAAGTAGTGTTTATCTGCCCAAAATGTCATAAAGGGCACGAGGGACGAAATCAATAGAATACCAGTCTTTTTATACTCCCATTTGCGGTCAAAGTGATTGAGCACCACCCAAAGGCAGTAAGCTATGAACAATCCTCCATGCGCCATACCCACAATCATGTTCGGTTCTTTGATGCCCCACTCATATTTGAGCGGCATGGTCAAGCCAAATGAAATGTAAGAGATTCCTTCAACAATGGCGAGAAGTCTTAATTGTCCGAGTAGCGTATTTATTTTCATCTTTTTGTGTTTTTATTTCTTGTCTTTTTTAATTGATTCCAAAGCAAAGAGCTCATCACGCAATCGTGCTGCCTCGATGAAGTCCAACTCTTTGGCTGCTTTTTCCATTTGTTTGCGCGTGTGAACAATGGATTTTTCCAACTGCTCCAAAGACATGTACTGCACGACAGGATCTGCGGCCAATGGAAGTTGATCCGTATACTCGTATTTTGCTTGCCGTGTTGCTGGATCACCATCAGCCACTTTGGTGGATTCGAGAATTCGCTCTTTTGATTTATTCAATGGTGTAGGGACCATGCCATGGTCTTCATTGTGTTGGATTTGAATCGCTCTACGGCGCAACGTTTCGTCAATGGTTCTTTGCATTGAGTTCGTCATTTTATCGGCATACATCAGCACTGTTCCATTGACATTTCGTGCAGCGCGTCCAACTGTTTGTACCAAAGATCGCTCATTCCGTAAAAACCCTTCTTTGTCGGCGTCCAAAATCGCAACAAGTGACACTTCTGGCAAATCCAATCCTTCCCGCAAAAGATTTACACCAATCAACACATGGAAATCACCCAATCGAAGCTGACGTAAGATTTCCACTCGTTCAATCGTATCAATGTCACTGTGAATGTAGCGGCACAAAATTCCAAGGCGATCGAGGTACTTTTGAAGCTCTTCAGCCATTCTTTTCGTCAAGGTGGTCACCAAGGTCCGTTCATCTCGATTGATGCGCACATGTATTTCTTCAATCAAATTATCGATTTGATTGAGACTTGGACGTACTTCAATGATTGGATCTAAAAGTCCTGTGGGGCGAATCACTTGTTCTACCATGATTCCTTCTGCCAATTGAATTTCGTAATCCGCTGGTGTAGCGGAAACATAAATGACCTGATGCATCATTTGCTCGAATTCTTCAAACTTCAATGGACGATTGTCAATTGCAGCTTGCAGCCTGAATCCATAGTCAATGAGGTTGATTTTTCGAGCACGGTCTCCACCATACATCCCCCGGACCTGAGGCAATGTCACATGGCTTTCATCAATGATCATTAAAAAGTCTTTCGGAAAATAATCTATGAGACAGAATGGTCTTTCACCCGGTTTTCGTTGATCGAAATAACGAGAATAATTCTCAATTCCTGAGCAATACCCCAATTCTCGGATCATTTCAAGGTCGTAATTCACGCGTTCCTCCAAGCGTTTGGCTTCGTCAATTTTTCCTTGTTTGCGGAAGGCTTCTACTTGAACAACCATGTCCTCGCCAATTTGATCGACGGCAACACGCGTATTTTCTGGACTTGAAACGAAGATATTTGCTGGGAAAATGTTTATTTCCGAAAAAGTTTCAAGCTTGTTGTTTGTTTCAGGATCAATGGAGGATATGCGTTCAATCTCATCTCCCCAAAACTCAATCCTCAAGGCATAGTCTGCATAGGCCAAATAAATGTCGACCGTATCGCCTTTTACACGGAACATTCCTCTCTTAAATTCTATGTTGGCT
>JBILBT010000215.1:0-5337 GCA_044353545.1 Crocinitomicaceae bacterium
CGGGGTGCACACGCAGAGGATCGGGTTCCCAAGGAATATCAGGAGAACAGAGAAAATAATGGTCAAAATCTTGACTATTTAAAAATGCTTCAATGACTGGATTGGTTCTGCCAAAACGCACCTCAGACCAAACTTTTAACACCAGCATTTCGGTATCAGCCACTAAAATTCCATTGATTTCATTCCACAGCGCCAATTGACCTTGAGCAATAGTTAGCAAATCGGTTTCATCGTAGTGACCGTTCCGCTGCTCCAAATACGTCCGCGCAAATTCTTCCACATAGATTCCATCCACATGTGTGGCAAATCGTTTTGCGATGGTTGTTTTTCCGCACGACTCCGGACCTGTAAATGCAAATCGTTTCATTGAGGGAGTAAGCGCAATTTTTCTAAAATATACCAACCCGATTCGGTATGAATGATTTCCACCGTCATTTTTTCATAGTGCTTGCCACAAACAATTTCAATATCCAAATCGCCGATCTCGAATGGCAATCCATTCACTGGAGATGAGTTTCGCGTTACAGTACCCATACCAATACCCTTCTTGCATTTTTTGGATGAAAAAACGGCTTGAATATCATTGAAACCACGTTCAATTGTTGAAAGGGTAAGCTCCATATCCGTCTGAATCTTTTCAACCAAGGACTTCTTCACCTTTTCCCGTCGATTTGCATCCATGTCAAAATGGTCTAAGGTTAATGCTACATCAGCAGGGTCTACCATTAACTGTTGGATAGCTCCAAAATCATTTGATTCGATTGCTGTAAAAATGCGTCCTGCCAATTCCTCTGGTGTAGACGATCCCGATGACACAAGCATCAGAAGTGTAAATAAAGCGCCTCCTAAAATTCCCATATCAATTTTTCATTCTTAATTTTTCATTCTTTAATAGGAAGCAAATTCCTGAAAGGATCAAATTCACGAAGTGATCAAATTTTCAATTCATCCGTCATCTTTAATTCTTCATTCTCAACCCCCATTGCCGTAGGCATCAAATTCCTGAAAGGATCAAATTCACGAAGTGATCGAATTTCCAATTCATTCTTCATCCTTAATCTTTCATTCTTAATTTCCACTTCACCAAACCAACCACCGAAAATACCATGTAAATCAAAAACAGTAAGGCAGACACATACAGCCCTTGTGAACCATACAAATAGAGCGAAAATGCATCAATCACCAACCAATAATACCAATTTTCGACCACCTTTTTCACGGATAAAAATGTAGCGGTTAGACTAAACACGGTAATTCCAGCATCCATGTACGGATTCACTTGCGTTGTACGAAGATCGAAAAATAAGCCCACCACGAACGAAAGCACGAGACCAATCAGCAAAAACACTAGGTGATTTTTCAGACGCCAATGAATGGGAATCCACTCTTCTGAACTGCGTTTCGACCACGTAATCCAGCCATAAATGCCCATTCCGGCATAAAAAAGCTGCAAAATGGATTCGAGAAAAAGATTTGTGGTAAAGCAAACATATACATAGGCCAATGAGCTGATCAACGCGCATCCCCATGCAACTGTGCGTTCCCAAGCCATGAAAATCACATAGAGCACCCCAAATGAAAAAGCGACCCATTCCATGATACTGGTGGAGGCAAAAATACTGAGGATGCGTTGAAGGAAATCTGACACAGCACGAAGTTCTAAAAAAGTGCGGATACATGTGCAATCTAGATTGCAATAATTTTGTTTACTTTGACTAAGATTTTAAATTTTCGAAAAATGGAAAAATTTCTATTTAGTGGCATGGAAGAGGGTGGGGAATATCAAACGCGTTCCAGCGAATTCGCACCTATCGATAACTACAGAACAATACTTGATGAAGTCGAAAATGTCTATACGAGTTTGACAGGTTCAAAATTATTCGCGGTTTATGAAGGCGAAAAAATCGTCGTTGTTGCTGCTGATTGTCGTTTGTCACATGGATTTGATTATGATGTAGATGCGATGTTAGCATTTTTAAAATCCAATGGTAATTCAGAATGGATGATTAAATTTTGTTCCGAGAAAATGGAAGAAATGTATGTGTCTGATGTCATTGAGAAAATTGCGCAACCAGGTCAAACCATTACCATACAATTAACAGACACATTGTATGGGAACAATGAATTTGAAATAACCACGTAATTGGAGAGATGAAGGAATTGAAACGTCCATTTCGACTTTTCGAATAGTGTCGAGCAATCTTTTTATACTTTTCATTCGCTAGTCAAATTGTGTCATGTATCTTTAGGAAAAACTTCGATCCATGGCCAAAGTGCGTTCTGCTTATTTCTGTCAAAACTGCGGATATGAAACCCCAAAATGGTTGGGTAAATGTCCCTCTTGTGCCGAATGGAACACATTTGTGGAGGAAGTGATTGAGAAGAATATTCCTTCGGTAGTGGCTTTTTCCACCTCATCGCGCAATGCAAAACCACAAACCTTACAATCCATTGAAAAACAAGAACACGAGCGGATTTTCTTGAAAGATGCCGAATTGAACCGTGTGCTTGGAGGTGGATTGGTCCCTGGATCATTGATCCTTTTTGGGGGAGAACCGGGCATCGGAAAATCGACTCTTTTGCTTCAATTGGCAGTTGCGGAAACGTCTCTTCGTGTGCTTTACGTTTCAGGTGAAGAAAGTGAACAGCAAATCAAGATGCGCGCTGAACGCGTGGGTACATTGAATCAACAGTGCTACATTCTCACGGAAACAAATATTCAAAACATTTTCAAGCAGGCCGAGGAAACAAATCCAGAATTGGTAGTCATCGATTCCATTCAAACACTGTATTCCACACAAATTGAAAGTTCGCCCGGCAGTATTTCACAGGTGCGCGAATGTACCGCTCAACTCTTGCGTTACGCCAAACAAACGGGAGTTCCAGTATTCTTAATCGGACACATCACTAAGGAAGGATCACTAGCCGGACCGAAAGTACTCGAGCACATGGTGGATGCGGTGCTCCAATTTGAAGGCGATCGAAATCACGTGTATCGCTTGTTGCGCTCCATGAAAAATCGCTTCGGAAGTACAAACGAATTGGGCATCTATGAAATGATTGGTAGCGGATTGCGCCAAGTGGAAAATCCATCAGAAATTCTGATTACCAATACCGACAATTCACTCAGCGGAATTTCGATCGCGGGTACACTCGAAGGAATTCGTCCAATGCTCATTGAGGTGCAAGCATTGGTGAGCTCCGCGGCGTATGGCACACCTCAGCGATCTTCAACCGGATTTGATAGCAAGCGCTTAAACATGCTACTTGCGGTAATGGAAAAACGCTGCGGTTTTAAACTAGGTTCAAAAGATGTGTTTCTGAACATCGCAGGTGGAATCAAAGTCGATGACCCAGCGATTGATTTGGCAGTGGTTGCTGCAGTGCTTTCATCAAACATAGATTTACCTATTGACAATAAAACGGCTCTTTCTGCTGAAGTTGGTCTTTCTGGAGAAGTACGTCCTGTGAACCGCATCGATCAGCGTATTTCTGAAGCCGAAAAACTTGGGTTCGAACGCATCATTATTTCAAAATATTGCAAAGGAATCGAGCAGAAAAATTACAAAATAAAACTTGTGCCTTGCGGAAAATTGGATGAGGTGGTAAAGGAACTTTTTACCTAATAAGAACGGACTAACTTACCAGATAAAAGGCAATACCTACTAATACCATGGTTGCATCCAACCCAGCATAAAAGACTTCCCTTCTGTATTCATTTGTCGCTAAAATAAACACCGCCGTAATCGCGTAACTTGGTATCAAAAGGAACATTAACCAAGAATTTTGATTAATCTTTGCAATTATAAGGATAGAAATTACCAAAAGGATTACCGCCAAACAACGGGATTTTCCGACGCCTAGCACCATAGGTATAGTATCGTGCGTTGTTGCGTCTTGGGACAAATCTCGAACATCGAAAGGAATAGTCAGTGCTAAGAAGTAACAAAAGAAGGCAAGTGCAAACGCCATGAAATCTGGTGTGAAATGCATCGATTTTAGTTGTGGAAATACAACGAGAATTCCGGTCCAAACAAGAGCAACAAGCGGAGCTTTGAGCAGAGAAATTTCTCGCAAGCGAAATGAGAAAAAAGGAACAACATACCATGTCGTAAATAGGGTTCCTGTGCCAAGCAAAAGGTATTGACTGAAACTCAGATTCAACATCCTTAAGCACACAGGTATCATCGTAAACGATAGAAAGAATGCCGCTTTCACAAGTGTTTTATTCTTTGCGTACCATGCATTCATTTCTGGTTGACTGAGCTTTCGTTCGCACTTGTAGATGCGGTGTGCATTGTATACGCTACAAACAGAAAAGGTGATCAAACCAGAAAAAATAAGGGCATCATCAACGTTTAAAAAGCTACACCAACCCAAGGCCAACACACCTGCTCCCATTGCCACAAAGAAATTGATGCGGCTTAGCTGCAGGATGAACGTCCTCATTTCACGGTGGAAGTGAGCGCAGTAAGGAGCTGTTCAACAGAAATTTGCTGCACACAGAGGCACTTTTTCCCCTTCTTGCATTGAGGACAATCCTCGTCGTGCACAAAGACGTCGATATGTTTTCCAATAGGCTGCCATCTTCCTGGATGAATTGGTTTTCGCGGAGAATAAAGTCCAACAGCGTGTGTGCCTAAAACACCAGCAATGTGCAAAGGACCAGTGGAACAGGCCACCAATGCATCCACCTTTGAAATGAGCACGATGAATTCCGATAATGACAATTTACCCGTGAGGTCTACGATACGCTCATGTGAGGGAATTAATGTGCGAAACTGATCGCCTTCATTTTGTGTTCCAGTAAACAGAACCCTTGTTCCGTCATTTGCCAAGAGAGAAGCCAATTCCATGTAGCGTGCCAAAGGCCACTCCAATGCGCTTCCTTGAGACTTTGGGTGGAGAATAACCGTTTTCGAAGAATCGACGAGCAGTGCATTTACTTCTTGTGGCAAATCAACGGGGACTTGCTTAAATAAACTTCCATATTCCTTTACCAATTTCAGTGATGGAATATCGGTCAATCCAAATGGGCGAAGCAACTCAAAGTTCAATTGTGCTTCATGTAAATTCGAGTGTTTTCGCGTAAAATTGACCCGATGATTGCAGGTCAACAAATGAAATCCACGGTGAGACGTCCCAATGCGCATTGTAATTTTTGCTTTTTTGGCCAATGAAGCAATTTCCTTCACTGGAAAAACATGTACGATTGCATCCGCATTCAATTCGGCCAAACGTGCAACTTTGGCGGCACTAGGTAAAGCTTCGATTTCTTGCCAATCCACAAATTCATCCACTGCAGAGTAGCAATCTATAACAGGTTTTGTATAGGCT
>JBILBT010000216.1:0-5332 GCA_044353545.1 Crocinitomicaceae bacterium
AATGCGTCTTATCACAGAATGAGCATTGATGCTACTGGTAAAGTTTATGTGACGAATGGAGGTTTTTCCAACGGGAATTTTTATTCTTTCAATGCCGATCTAACGCTAAGGTGGCAATCTTCGATAACTAATGTCTTTATAGGAGGCCCTATTATTGGTTGGGAAGGTACACTTGTTATTTGTGGAACCGGAACGGATATAAGAGCCTACAAGGGTGATGTATCGGCTGCAATCGATGAAAGCCTGTCAAATGCGGAATCTGAATTTTCAATGTTGTTTCCGAATCCTTTTAGAGATCAACTTAATTTAAAAGCAGATCCTTCATTGGTGGGGTCAAGTTTTGTAGTTTTTGACTGTGCGGGTAAGTCGGTTTTTAGCGGTATGATTTCCTCAGAGATTACGACGCTTGATTTATCACATTTGTCATCGGGAATTTATCTGCTCGGCATAGGAAATAAGAAGGATAGCTTATTCAAACTTATAAAGGAGTAGCTCGAATGAATGAAAAAAGTAACAATTTAAAATTTTAGCCCAACATGAAAACTCTGTTATACTTAGTCATTTTCATTTTTTCTGCTTTCGGATGCTATGCCCAACTTCAAAACAATAATTGGACATTCGGATATTATTGTAAGGTAGATTTTTCAGGCGCCCAACCGAATGGAATGACGACTTCAGCAAGCTATAGTAATGAACAATGTGCGACCGTTTCGGATGAGGCTTCCGGACAGTTACTCTTTTACACCGATGGTCAAAAAGTATGGAACGCCAATAATCAAACGATGCCCAATGGGCTTAATTTGTTTGGCGGTGCCTTTCTTTCATGCACCCAGGGACCGGTAATTGTCCCCTTCCCGGATGACCCGACAAAGTATTATATTTTCACGATGGACGATCTGGAGTATGATGTTCCTCAACTGGATAACGGACTGAGATACACGGTTGTTGATATGACGTTCAATAATGGACTTGGAGATGTTGATCCATTTCAAAAAAACATTTTTCTTACTGACTTTTTAAGTGAAAAAATGACAGTAGTGCGAAGCGAAGCAATTCGTGGATATTGGGTTATTGTACATAAAAAAGAAAGCGATCAATTTTTAGCCTATAAAGTGGATGGTTGTGGCGTGGATCCCAATCCGGTTTCAAGCAATGTGGGAACATTGTTATTGGGAGCCAATTCTAATTTTGACCCACGCATGCCATTTTATGGATCGATGAAAGCAAACAACGCTGGAGATCGGATCGCAATGCCTATTGACGACAGTAAATTAATTGATTTTTATTCTTTTGATGCTGCTACAGGTGTATTGTCGAATCCCTTGACAGTTGAAGTCACTGATAATACACCCGGTTCTCCAATAAGGAAATACGGTTGCAGCTTTTCCCCTGATGGGAGTAAATTTTATTATACCAACAATATTTCCGTTTTTCAAGTGGATTTGACCAACTACGATTCCCTTTCAATAGCCAATTCCCACACCTTGATTGCAACACCTGCTTTTCCGACTTTTCAGATAGAAGAAGCAATCGACGGTAAATTATATGTGGCCATAGGAGGTAGCTATGTATTAGATGCCATTAATTCACCCAACAACCCGGGTGCTTCTTGTGGATATGTGAGCAATGCTGTTTCGCTGAATGGTATGTGTTTGCTGGGACTTCCGGCGAGAGTGCACGAACGCAATTTTTCAAGCCCGGCTATTTCATTTCTTCCTGATTTGTGCTTGCAGAGCAATATTTCATTTTCGATTGCCTCTACTTCTCCAATCAATCAAATAAGTTGGGACTTTGGGGATCCTAATTCCGGGCCAAACAATACAGCGGATTCCATTAATCCAACACATCTATTTTCTGCGGCAGGTAATTATACAGTCACCGCCATCATCGAATTTGATTGTTACACCGATACCGTTGAACAATTTCTGACGATCACTGCACCTTACCAAATAGCTATTGAAGAAACCATCACGGATGTGCTATGTGGTTCAGCTTTCGGCTCAATTTCAACCAGCGTGTCAGGTGGAACCGGTCCATATACCTATTCATGGACGCCGAATGGAGAAAGCACATCCTCTATTAATGACCTGACTGCAGGCACTTATGCCCTGACCGTCACGGACGATGCGGGTTGCTCGGTTTCCGAATCTTATACAATAGCTAATTCAACAACCCTCCCTGTCACTGTCACACCAACATCAGCAACCATTGAACCGGGTGATTCTGTTCAGTTGCTGGCAGCGGGAGCGCCTAATTACTCCTGGTCAAATTCAGGAACACTCAGTTGCTCTGACTGTTCTTCACCGATCGCGTCACCGACGAGTACCACAACATACACCGTTACCGGTACAGACGATTTCGGATGCATCGAAACAGCTCAAGCGATCATAATTGTAGAAATTGACTGCGATGAGTTGTTTGTGCCTACCGTGTTTTCACCGAACGGTGAAGGTCCTGAGGCAAATAATCAGCTCTGCTTATTTGGAAATTGTATTTCAGAAGTCCGCTACGAAGTCTACAACCGCTGGGGCGAAGCCGTATTCAGCACTACTGATCAGTCAAAATGCTGGGATGGAACATACAAAGGAGAGCCTTTGCAAACGGGAATCTATATGTACCGCCTGTATGCTAAACTCTTTGATGGAACTATTGTAGAACAAAGCGGCAATCTGACCATTCTAAAATAAACAACACGGAACATGAAAAAATATTTAAGAGCCTTATTACTGATTTTCGGATCATCTGTAATTTTTAATACCTACTGTCAGGATGTGCATTTCTCGTTCTCGGAGTATTCGAATATGAACCTTAACCCGGCTCTTGCAGGAGCAAACTCGCCGATGCAGGGGGTAATAAACTATCGCAATCAGTGGAGCAGTGTTGGTGAACCATTTCAGACAATAGCAGCTTCATTTGATGCACGCTTCAATGAGAACAAGCGCAACAAATCCGGGATCTTTGCAGGAGGAATTAATTTTTATAACGATCAAGCAGGAGATATGCGGATTTCCACAAGCTCGGTCAACCTGAACCTTGCCTATCACCTTCTCATAGATAATAATAATACGATAGGTTTGGGAATCTATGGTGGATTCGGGCAGCGGTCCTTTAACGCTGCAGGTGGTGAATGGGCTTCGCAGTATAACGGTGTATATGATCCTTCAATTAATTCAGGAGAAGTCTTCAGTAATACTAATTTTGGATTCGTGGATGCCGGAACAGGCCTGTTATACACCTACAACTCCGGAGGTGGCTACATGAGACAGAATACCGATACAAGGATCAATGCAGGTCTGTCCTTTTACCATGTAAATCAGCCGTCATTTTCCTTTATCAGCGCGAACACCGAAAAATTATACATGAGGATTTCCGGTTTTGTGAATGCCGAGATCGGGATTGCAAACACTTCCGGTTCGATCTTACCGGGGGTTTATTATCATCGCCAGGGCAATGCTCAGGAATTTCTTCTGGGAGCCAATTACAAGATCCTCGTGAGCGAGGGATCAAAGGTGACAGGATTCAATCGTCCTATGGCATTTTATGTGGGGGCTTTCGGTCGTCTGAAGGATGCATTTATTGCCAAATTCATGTTCGAGTTCGATCAATTCATGACGGGTGTTTCATACGATGTAAATGTGTCCGGTTTAAACGATGCTTCTCGCGCCAGAGGTGGGGTTGAGCTTTTCCTGAGATTCAATGCAGGCAGTAGATACGGATCGAAATCGAGGATTTGATTTAAATAGAAGATACGAACCCTCAAATTTGAAACTCGAACAAGGTACTTTAAACTATTCAGAAGAATTGGGAAAATACAGCCAAATACATACCTCTAGATTTTCGAAAATACCAATGGAAAAGCCTATGGGTATGCTATTGGTTTGGATGTGTTGAAAGCTGATTTTAAAAAAAAATAATGAAAAAAGTAACACTCGCCCTTTTATTGGTTTTTGCAACATCTGCAGTAAGCGCACAGCATCTCTATGAAATCGACTTAAACAAAATCGATTAGGCTATTATCAACTATGAACATTTTGCGAGACATATGATTTCCATTCCTTCCACAAACCGGTTCGAAAACAGTTCCGTTAAGTCCACTAAAACAGAGTGAGAGTGAAGTGCGAGAGCGCTGAAACTCCACTCTGTTTTTCTTCATTCTCTTTCTGCTTCTCTTTCTTTTTGATTTATAAAAGGGGAATCTTTCCATTCCAAAACGCCCTTTAAATCCGTCAAAAAGTTCGATAGTTCAGACCTTTGCCCCATCTGCGCCCTGCGAAGCTCCACGAGCGAATTAGGGCTTTTTGTTTATGACTTCAATCCTACTTCGAATTGCCGAAGGCATCAAATTCCGTAAGGATCAAATTCTTAATTTATAGACAAAGGACCCGCTTCGCTTCAAGACTTTGATCTCAACCTATCGAAGTCTAGATTAACTCGTAATTCGTAATTCGTCATTCGTGGCTTCGAGTATGCTATCGCACCTCACGTGTCCGCTGCGGTGGGGCCACCAAACTCGTAATTCGTCATTCGTTTCTCCCAAACCCAATACTCGTCGCACTTGTCTTCATCGTTATCGCCAACTCCTCCCTACAATATGCCATAACTTTCTCAAAGCTGGGGTTCATGCCATTCATAATGTAATGAATCTCGCTCTTGCGGGCTATGTTGTCAATCTGTCCACCGGAAAGGTCAAATTCTGAAGCCAATATCTCGCAATCATCAGCGCAGAGGAAAGTGAATTTTCGTTCAAGAATGAGCTGGCGCTGAGTCAATCCTGGGTTCATGAACTTCACCTTGTATAAAAATCGGCGGTCGAAGGCGGTATCCAAGTTGTTGGCAAGGTTGGTCGTCGCAAAGAAAATTCCGTTGAACTTCTCTAATTCTTCTAGCAAAATGTTCTGAACTGCATTTTCTGTTTGACGGGTGTCACCATGTCCGTTGCTCTTGCGGTTCGAAATTATGGCATCGGCCTCGTTGAATAAAAGTATGGGCATCAGTGCGCAACCCTTGGCTGTTTCGGCATATTTCGTGAAAATATCCTTAATCAACTTTTCACTTTCACCAAACCACTTACTTTTTGTTTCAGCAATCTCCACGCGAATAATTTCTCGTCCTGTATGTCGAGCCAACTGGTATACCGTCTCTGTTTTTCCGGTACCAGGAGCGCCGAAAAGCAGCACATTTAAGCCAACAGGAAGGTGCTTGTCCGCCAAACGGCTGCGCAAGTTCACGTAATTCTCTTCCATAAGAATTGACTCCAGTGACTCAATCTGAGTCTGTTCACTTTCATTGTACACCAAGTGCTTTTCGGAAATCTGGGTTGGAAGAATGCGTT
>JBILBT010000035.1:0-16546 GCA_044353545.1 Crocinitomicaceae bacterium
ATCGATTTGGACAAACACGCATCCAACAGAAAGTGCGCTTGGCAGATCTTCAGTTTTAGGTTAACGTTTTAAGTATTTATTGCACGCCTCATAATTAAAAAGTGCGTCTTGAATCCATTTTTTCCTGCGCGCACCGAGTTTTGAAACAATGTTCTTCAACTCCAACGGATCGGACTTTAAATTGTAAATTTCCTCCTTATTCGGCACAACATTAACGCGATGTAAGTAATGGTAATCCCCCCGTATGACAGAAAGTCCAACCCAAAATTTGGCCACATCGTTATTATTCATGGTGATGATCGATCGGTCACTAGGGACCTTTGCAAACAAGTTATAGCCAGAAAATCTCTCTTTGTATTTCTTTACATCCTTTTGATTATTCAAACCCAAAACATCAATAATTGTCGGTGCAATATCGATGGTGCATACATTCATCTTTGTATTTGATTTCAAGGTTGGCATATCTTTTTCTGCTGCAATCTTCTCTGGGATATACATCATTAGGGGAACCGAAATCGCTTCAGCATAATAGCTGTCTACATGGCCAATGTTGTTGTGGTCCTTCAACGATTCCCCGTGATCACTGACGAAAATCACTACCGTATTTTCCAGCAAGCCCTTCGATTTCATCGTTGAAAATAATTTACCCAACAAATGATCTTGGTACAAGATGCTGTTGTCGTATTCATCCACAAATCGTCCTTTCCAGCGTTTAAATTTCTTTGGAACATTGTACGGATAATGTGTTGCATTGAATTGGACCACTCCAAAAAATGAGCGATCGTCCTTTCGTTGAATTGTGCGACATACCTCATTCACCGTATGGACATCATTGATGCCTAGATCATTAAAAAATGGCTTACCACTTTTCTCTTTGTACCAATAATGTTCTGGCTTTTGTCGCTCATAAAAGCGGTCAAAACGGTACCATTTCATGCTGTGTGACGAAATGAAGAACGTACGATAGTCCAGCATTTTGGCGTAATCCCAAAGAAATGGTTGGCTGTAAAACTCCTCGACTGGCTGGTATGGTGCCATCCCTGTTAAAATAGCAGGAACTGCAAGCATGGTTGTTGATGATGCCGCATAAGGATGCTCAAACACATGGAATTCATTGGGGTGTTCTGAGCGAAACTTATCCAATTCTGGGGTCGTTTGACGCGAATATCCATAAGCAGGCAAATCTTGATTCCTTAAACTTTCGAACACTACCACGAGCACATTGTAATCTCGTTTTTCCTTAAGTTTTGGCAAATAAACCTTGGTTTTCTTTCCTAATCCTTCACCTGTGAAGATGCGTTGCGGCCGATAATCGATGACATGGCGCAGAATGGCTGCTGAAAAATTGGAGTCAACGGTGAGGCATTGATCGTAGCGCTTGATCATGAAGATCAAGAAGGTAATCAACAAAATGAAAACACCTCCAACCCATCTCAATCGATTTCTGCGCGTAGAAACTTGACGAGCAGAAAGATGAATGATCCAGGCAATACCGATAAATGCCAATGAAAAAATAAAAACATCCTGAAGTTTAATGGTATCCCGCAAAAGCACCATTGCGCTCAATGGTTCATTTTTAAAATACTCGTAGGTGTAGAAATTAGGAAAAAACCCATTGAAATAAAAGAAAATAAAAGAGCCAGATACCGATGCAACAAAATACAATGAGACAAGACCTAAAATACTCAAATAGGCTATACTTTTATGCCTTAGCCGTTTTAAAACAATCAATACGGCAAAATAAAATAGCAATGAATTGATCGCCGAAAGCAAGTAAAACATACGCTGTAAAGGCGAATACAAGTCGAGCAACTCTGACCGCACAAACAAGTCAGCTGCGAGATAAATTAGAGGAAATAATAGGACTTTATAGAGTGCTTTCATTCGACATTATTCACCATTTGAAATGGAATACGTTCCGTTCCAACTTGGACAAGCCGTTATGTGATCTTCACCGCAATCACTTTCGCTGACATCAAATCGCTGACCTTGGGTGTCATTTAAGAATTTAAACTGCAAGCTACAGCCTGTTTCTTCGTTGAAAAAACTATACTGTGTCATTTCCTCATTGCGAGGACTCATCGTGCCTGAATGCACATTGTAAAAACAAGGATCCTCATTTTCCTCTGAATTCGGTTCCCAATTTGGTGTTCCAGCTGATATGATGAATGAAATACCATCCGAATCTGTCATCACATACAAAAGCGCGCCGTCTGAGCGTTTAAAAAGTGGATATTCGTCCTCTTCCACCTCCATGTTTGGTAAAAGATACACAACTTCACCTTCGTTATCCTGACTTACTGTTTCATCGTCTTCTAAAGACATCATATACGAATAATTGATCTCTTTCTTTCCTTGGTAAACTGTGATCACAGGGCCCAAGTCGCTCATCGAGAAGGAAACTTCCAACGTGATCTTTCGCCCATTGCTCTCTAGGTTGATTAGCCAATGTCCATTCGGACCATCACAACTGCCGTATCCAGAGTAAACGAAATCTTCATGCGCTGACTCACCGTTTTCATTGACAGGAGCATAAACGGTATAATCAGCAATAAAACAATCCTCCATCACATCGTCCAAGGTGTAGATTGATAGATCCGAATTCCCTTCATCAGAGAGGTAAATTCCATGGTATTTTTCATCCAATTGAGAAAACACGGATTGGCTTAAAATCAAAAATAGGAGAGCGATTGAATTCCTCATGAAGTGAATTTTAATCAAATGTAAAAAGAAAATGAACGAAGCAGAGTTTAATTCGTTTCGAGTCAAGAACAAAAGAAATTTCGTCAAGGTAAAGAAAGCCTTAAATGTAATGCTGACGGCGCAATTTCCAAAGCGCCAAAAATTGACAAAAGACTGTGAAAGAGACTAAATAAATCACTGGTCCCATGAGTTGATCCCAGCTGCCATCCTTCAAGAATAGAGAATAAAATCCTTCCAAGCACCAATGCAAAGGAGACAATTTACTGATCATCACCATGTAATCAGGCATGACAAAAGAAGGAACCCAAATGCCTCCAATAGCAGCGAAAATAATGATTGAAATCGCTCCAAATCCATTGGCTTGCTCTTGAGTTTTGGCGTAGGTTCCAATCATAGCCGCATAACTGATTGCAGCCATGGCAGAAAGAATGGAAATCAATAAAAACGGTAAAATATGGTTCGGAAGATTCAACTTAGGCAAGCCGATGAGTGGAAAGACAAATACACCAATAGCAAACATGATCATGAGTTGCGTGAGCGCTACAAAGCTATACACTGCGATTTTTGCAAACATGGCATGCAGGAAAGATCCTGGAATCGTTTGCAAGCGCACAAAACTACCAGAGAGGCGCTCTTTTACGAGATTGCTGCCTAGCGAAATGACCATGAAGAACATGGCGAAAATCGACCAAGCTGGAACATTGTGTTGCGTTGAATTTGGAATCATGGCCGACTCTCCCGACATAGCAGGTTTGGCGACGATTTTTGTTGGATTCCGATTCAGTTCCTTCAAGATCTTGGCAGGAATTTCGTCGTACCCCATGTCTGCATACAATTGGCGAATCATCTCCTTCGACTCAATCCCAGAAATCATGGTTTGTAGGTTATTGATCAGTGTCACTTGAAAACTCTCTTGAAGAACGGGGTCAAAAATCAACTTAACCCCACCCTGTACCTCATTTTTATTTCCTGAATTGGACCTAGGTTCTACCTCAATGCCAAATTCACTAAGCATAGCATCTGAAATACGTTGCGAATTCGAAGAAAGAGATTGCGTAAAATTAGACGGAACAAACAAGGTTGCCAATTTACTGCCTTCCAATGTTAGCTTGGCCACTTGACTTTCATCAATGCCTTTTTTCACATCTATTTTAAAACTTCCCGCATTTTTCATAGACTGCACCAAGGAATCGCCTAAATACCCTTTGTCGTTGTTCACGATGAGAATGTCCAAGCGATTCTCATTCACCAGGCGAAAGGCACTGTCTTGAACAATCGTGATAATAAACACCAGCAGCATAGGCATTAAATACATCAACAAGAGTCCCACCTTGTCATGCAACAAGAGCAAAATTTCTTTCAATAAAGATGCTTTGAATCGTTCCATCAGTCGCGAAGTGCTTTACCAGTTAAGTGAATAAGTAAGTCCTCCAAACTCTCGGCATTGTGCTGTTTGAGCAGGTCATTTAAGGTGCCTTCAGCGATGATTCGTCCGTTGTCAAGAAGCAAAGTTCGGTCACAAAAGTCTTCCGCTTCACGCAAATGGTGCGAGGTGTAAATCATTGTTGTTCCCTTGGCATTTAATTCGTTTAATAAAGTCATGATGGCCACTTTACTTTGCACATCCACCCCAACCGTTGGTTCGTCCAAAAACAAGATTTCAGGATCATTGATGAGCCCAATGGCCAAATTTATTCTACGCTTCATTCCACCAGAAAATGTAGCTAGCTTTCTATTTCCTACATGATCGAGACCAAGAATGGTGAGTAGAGAAGAAATTTTTTGTTCAAGCTCAGGATTTTTCAATCCATGCATTTTCCCGAAATAGCGAAGATTTTGCATGGCTGTCAATTCCTGATAAAGGGCAAAATCTTGTGGGACGAATCCAATTTTCGGGAGAATCTTCTTAAAGTCCGCAGATTGATTGTCAATAAAATAGTTCACTTCACCTGAACTTTTGGGCAGGATCCCACTCAAGATGGAGATCAAGGTTGTTTTCCCGGCGCCATTTGGACCGAAGACACCTAATTTTTCACCGCGAAAAACATCGAACGAAACCTCCGATAAGCTATTCGTTTCAGCTTTAGGATAGCGTTTCGTGATGCCAGAAACCTTGATAATGTGAGAGGTGTTTTTACTTTCAGTCATTGCTTATAAGTCTAGAACAACTGATTGTGCCGCATAGTTCTTGATGGCTTGAATAATTTCTGAACTACAGTTTGTATAATGCTCTTTTATCCAAGTTGCATCCTCTTTTATATTCGAAGAATACTTGACTATTTTTGGTGCGTTTTCCTGAATCATCAAGCGAAGAAAACGGTATTCAGTGTTTTTCTTATTGGTCGTAATGGCTTTTTCTAAAAGATCTTTCCCTTTCTTGAACACCTCCATTTTTTCCTTTGGCGTTTCCTTTAGGGATGCAGATTTCATCGTCAACGCCCCCAAATAAGCCGTCCGATCGGAGGAAGCAGATGATTGCTCGATGCTTGTGATTAATTTTTGAATGGCCTTTGCATCTTTTCCTTGCAGCGCTTTAATGCATTCAGATTTCGAGAAACCTGATAAAAGAAGTACTGCTGAGAAGATTAATTCAACCATAATTCACAAAGAAATTAGGGTGTAAAAGTACTGATTTTGAAAGAATCTGAATTGAAAATGATCACGAAAAAGAGCAATAACCCAAGATAAATGATGGGAGATGTTTGAGTGACAAGGAAATCGGTGTTGCCTAATAATTTTCTTTCTTGTTTTAGTCGTCGAAAACCACCACGGAATTCCCTGATCCAAAAGATAAAAAGCACAAAAACAACAAGAAAAGAAAGCAATCCGATAAATAATCAGCATCTATTAATAATTCAATCTACAATACATATTCCCTAATTCGCTATGACGAATCTAAAAGCTTGGATTCGATTCAATTTATCCCTGATTTTAATACAATACATGCCTGAATTGAATTGCGCTAAAGCAAGGCAATTCACAGCCTTGCTTCGATAAATTATCTGCCCGAATAGATTTGAGATTTCTAGAATTTCATAATCACCTTCTATGTGAAGGATTTCATTTGTCGACAAAGGATTGGGAAAAATAGTTATTTGCGACAACTTCAAATTTGAGGTGCCTAAATTGGAAATATACCCGCAGGAATTCGCGAAAAAATCATTGTTTTGGTAGAAATACGTTGCAGGGATACTGCCCGAATTCAATGCGTTTGGAGTGCCTATCGACGAATAAAAATTTTGAGGGATGAGTGCAGGTCGCGAATTAAAACAATAGGAAGTATCAGGTAATGCGTTAGTTCCCGATGGCGATATCATTCCTTTGTTGTTGTTTCCATGCACAAAATGTCCCGTACCTAGAATGGTGTAGTTTACTGCGCTCATTGGCGAACCCGTATTGGTTATTTCGTTACCGATAAAATTTTGATTGGGTGAGGTATTGTCACTAAAGAATATTCCGTACAAACCTCCTCGATTTCGGAAATAGGTGTTGTGCGGGCCATTTGCACCATGCGAATTGTCAATTACCATATTTTGACCATCATTTTGCTCGAACAAATTTGAATACGGATAATTCCCATGCAGCACCATATCACCAGCAGAATTTGAAGGAAGAAAAATGCTTCCCGTCCAATACGGATCTCTGGAGTAGTTGTAGCAAAACACATTTCCATTTGACCCCGCCTGAAGAATCATAGAATGACGCAAATGACTGAAGATATTGCTGTAGACCAAGCATTCATTGGTGGTGAAATGCAGCATCACACCATACCCTCGTCCACCGCCCCCATAATCGTGCGCATCATGAAAATACGAATTGGTAATTGCCAAATTAGAACTAGCTGTTGCTTCAACATGGGCAAAAGTCGTTTTTGAAATTTCTATTCCATTCACCCAAGAATTGACCGCATAGTTGAACGAAATGACACTCGCTTGCTCGGGTGCCGTGTTATCAATGCGCTCAATTGAAAGACATTCTATTCCGACGTTGCTTTTTGGTAAAATTCGATGAATCCGGGGATGTCTGCCTAAAGAATAATCCATGCGCAACGGAGATTCTAGTTGAAGAACATTTCCATTTACTGCTGAGATGCGCACAATTTGACCAACAGAACCAACGGCCCAGGTCGAAAAGACTAAATCCGCATCGTCTTGCACAATACGAATCCAATCTCCAGGGACATATGTGCTTCCATTGAGTACAGTTATACTCGTATCGTTTTTTGAGGCCGATATTGCAATTGACGTGCTATCAGCGATGATTGCCAATCCATTGATATTGATTCCATTTCCACTTCCCGAATGGTCGATAATCAAGTTAGTCACCGTTGCGCCTTGACCTCGAAAAACACAATTGCTCCGCAAGTTTATCGGTGCATTGAACAGATAAGATCCTGCAGGGAAATAAAATATGGCAGGTTCAGCATGTGCAGAAAATAATGCCGTCAATTCGGCATCGCATGGCGTAAGTCCGTCATTTACAAGTCCGCCGGCCAAAACATCGATGACTGCAAAATTGCTTGTACTCGAATCACGCACCCCGGCCAAGGACCAATTGACAACTCTATCGGACGGAATAGTTTGAGTTAATGCATTAAAAATGAATATTATGAATAATAGAGCAAGAGAACTTTTCATGGGTAGGTAGTATTCCCCAAAGATAAACAACTCGTTCCTTAAAAATACATGATTATGAGCCTTCATTATTTTCACCTAATTTTTACTTAATTTGCACCTTAAATTGATTCAAAATGAAAACACTTTTTATTGGACTTCTACTTATTGCTTCGAGCGTTTACAGTCAAGAATTGAATTATAGCTGGAAAGCTGGTGGAATCTATTCGTTCAACGCGAACATTGCCGATGACATTACCACCTCCGTTATGGGCATGAACGTAAAGGAAAAATACATCACTACCATTGACTTTTCATTGGCCATTCAATCGGTAGATGCTGCAGGTACAGCGACGGGAAATATTTATTTATTCAATTATACTGTCAAGGATTCAAAGGGCTTGACAGTGGCCACCATTGCCAACGTGCCTAAAAATGCAGTACAAAGTGCCATCACGGTAGACAAAAAAGGGAATTTTACCTTTTTGAAAAAAGTTTACCTCTTGACTACCCCTACTTCCAACATGTTGGTGTATGGTTCGGCAGACGAAGGTGGCATGAGCGCTGGAGCAGAAATGAATGGTGAGAAAATCGACGTGTACGCTGAGTTTGATCCCAAAACAGGGAAATTGAAAGCCGGTTATACCGTGGCAACCCTAAAGACAACAAAGAAGGTAACACCTCAGGCCAATGAAGAAAGCGACGAACTCGAAGTATTTCCATACGATTTACTCTCCATGTTGGCCTTGCCGGATGGAAAAGTTGCAGCGGGAAACACCTATTCGTGTAAAGCGGGAATGTATGGTGTGGATTTAAAGGTAGTTTCAATGGCTGCGGGATTGGCAAAAATCAACCAAACCATAGCCACAGATAAATCAGCAGACATGTTCAGTGGTTCGGCCAATGGTCAAACGGAAGAAGGTTCATTTGACATGGAGATGTCCGGTATGGAAGATCAGATGGAAATGACACCCGAAGATCAAGCGATGATGGGCATGACAAAAGGAATGGCACCTGAAATGAATGGATCCTTGACTTCTAGTTTCAATTACACTGCTGGAATGTTTGTTTCAGTCGGCGGAAAAATTTCGACAGTCATCGACATGATGGGAACCAAGATTACTGTAGATTCTGTCGTTTCATTGACCAAGAAACCATAAGCATTATCCCTAGAAAATTTATGTTCAAGGTCGGCATCATCGGTTTAATTTGTTCTGCTATTCTCTTGCATTCGTGTACCAAGGAAGTTCAGATTGACATTCCAGGATATGAAGCACAAGTGGTCGTTGATGGGCGAATAGAAACCGGAGGATTTCCGATCGTTCTTTTATCGCGATCGCAAGATTTGTATTCTCCAGCCTTGTTGAGTGCGTATGTAGCTTCATTCATCACGGATGCAACTGTTTCCGTAAGTGATGGAACCACAACCGTTTCTTTAGACTATGTCGCCGTGTCAAGTTTACCTATCGAATCTCAAAAAACGGTAGCCGAAATGCTGCGCGCTGAGTTGTCGGATGTTCAGTCTGTTCCACTTTATGTGTATTCGACGACAAATCCTGCAGTGATTGGAATGGTTGGCAAGACCTACACATTGACCATCGTAGATCAGGGAAAGACACTTTCAGGCTCGACCACCCTGGCACCTCCGGTGGCATTAGACAGCTTATCCTGGATCCCAGAATCTCCTGATTCCTTGTATGGCTATTGCAAAGCAAAATTAACAGATCCAGCGGGACAAAACAATGCCTACAAATGGGAGATGAAAGTCATTACCAATACGATCAACGGACCCAAGGACAATATTTTTCGAAGTTCGTCTTCACCGTATTTTAGCGATCAATTTTTTGATGGATTGACCCTAGATTTTACGGCTAAATATCGCGTTAAAGACAGCACCTATCCTACTCCATATAAGTACAATTTCAGACGCTACGATTCCGTGGTCATAAAAATGTCGCGCGTTGACGATGCTGTCTATGCTTATTTCGAGCGACGAGAAGCTCAAAAGGGCTCCAATGGAAATCCTTTTGCAACACCCGTCAATATTCCGTGCAACATCAGTGGTGCTTTAGGAATATGGGCTGGTATTTCTCCATGGTACGATACTCTATATTGTGTCCCGTAAGAAATTGAATAAGAATCCGCTCATATAAACGTTATCCGAAAGTTCATTTTGCGTAAAGTCGAGTGTTAAATTTTCGGTATGAATGAACTTATTTCTATTGATCATCCTCTGACTGGTGCAAAGCTTTTTATTTCTCTTAAGGACTTCAAAACACCTATGACGTGGTCTCAAGCAGTTGAATCCTGCAAAGAACTCGGCAGCGGATGGCGTCTGCCAAATATTGACGAACTCGAAGCGATTTTCTTTCAATTACACAAGAAGAAGCTCGGTGATTTTAAGGACAAATGGTATTGGAGTTCAACCCAACATGTGGACCAATCCCAACCCAATGCTTGGGTATTTAAATTTGATCAAGGGATTTCAAATGGATATACGTCCAAAGAAAGTGCTCAACATGTTCGTGCAATTTTTATTGAACAAGCATAAAACAACTTCAATAGTGCTCTTGCCAATTCTGCAAAAACTGCTGTTGTTCTTCAGTTTCGGGTGATTCTCGTTCAGCAATGGATGTGGTTCTTTTGAGGTATTCGATAGTTTCAATCACATTGGCGTTATTGGCCATTCCATGACGCATCAGATAGCATCCCACAACAGTTCCGGTTCTACCCACACCTCCCCAACAATGCACATACACCACTTTATTGTTGTTCAACGCCTCATCGATGAGATCCAGAATACGTAGCATATGCTCTTTGCTTGGAATCGATAAATCTCTGATCGACATGCGGTGCATCACGACATTTTCAGGATTCAAATGTTTAGCATAATCGTGAAAAAGTTCATCATTATAGTTGCGCTCATCTGCCTCCATTAAGTTAATGATCACATTCACATTGGCGTTCACCAATGTCGAAAGTTTCGCAATACTTTCTTCTTCGTTTCTCGTTGCAGGAATTTCTCCGGCAAGAAGACGATTGGGAATCACCCAATAAGAGCGTTCAAAAGGAATAAAACTCATTTGTCTTTAAAAAAGGTGTTAGCAACTATTTTAATTATTTACCCAATCGTTGTAATCATCAGCATCAATTCCAATTGCCTCTCTCAATTCGTTGGCTCGGCTCCATCCATCGTCGCCGTTATCCCCATTTCCCGTTCTATGCATTGTTCCACAAACAACGCGATACAATTGGAATTTCTCCAACTGAGAAAAACACATGTCCTTTTCAATCGCTTCGACAACATCACTCAATGTAAGGTCTCCCCTGCGGTAAACACTGCGTACCCATTTTGAATCTTCATCGTCTGGAGAAATACTCCAAGGGCTAGATGAACTGTTAATTTTCTCGCAGATTGTATTTTTTTCCTCGGCAGACAGAGACCCATCTCCTCCAAATACCCATATTGCAGCAGCAAATACAGCTTGAGTGTGGTTACTGAAATTTGACATATTGGTAAATTTTGTTTTGTTTATTTTAGAAAACTGAAAGTAATAAATTATTCAGAATGTTATCGTCTGAAAACCTTCGATGGTAAGTAAACGTTTATTCCTCACTGTAATTTTTATAGGCATCCTTTTTTTGTCCGTGTCGATAAAAGACTATGCCAATTGCCAAAACCGTATTGACCAAAACGTTGCCAAATAACTCATCCATTCCTAAGGAATTAAATATACAATGTTCAACAATGAGTATTCCAGCAATCACGCAAACCACGCCACCAATAATGGTATAGCGTCTATCACAAATCCAACTTAACATATTTCCCATATTCACTTTTATAACATCCACAATTTCCAAGAAGGATCCTCAACCCCAGAAGTTGAATCCCCATAGGTGTAATAATCTGCATTGCCATTTACCCTTACATAGATTCCTTTGTTCAAGTCTATTATTCCCAAATAACCATGTCGACATTCATCCAATTCGTCCATTTTCATTCCGCATCCTAGGTAATTATCTTCCCAAGCGAGCTTATAATCAATTTCTGTATGGAATGAAGCAGGATATTCATCAACAAGGCCTTCTTCACACATATTGAGATCTTCCAATGAAATTAAGCACACCTTTTCCAAATCATTGCCGCCAGAGCTAAATGCTAAATGCTCTTTCAACATGGTCGAATTGAAATGAGGCATCGTATCTTCCATAATTTGGCAAGCTCTAGATATTATTTCATTTTTTGTCATAGTAAATTATGATAGCGCTTAGTTTTTTCTAATCAATGTGTATTCTGCAGCGCCATCCGGATTTCCAAAACAATCAAATTGATTTAGTTTGAGTTCATCTTTTGCCTCATTAAAGTCATATCTACAGTCGTCCGTTTGAAATTGATACCACCCTTCTGGACCTTCGTAATCTTCATCAACGCCATTCATATTTACTTTAAACCACTCACCAGTTCCACCCATTGAATCATCTGTTGCATTTTTAACAAGAGCGATGTCGTAGATTTCCCATCCACCACCCCCAATGGTAAACATCAGTGTGATTTCCGAATTTGAATAGAGATATTCTCCGTCTTCCATTTGTGAAAAGGAATAGCCCAAAGTGAAAAGAGCCAAAAGCGTTAGGTAAATTTTCTTCATCATTCTTTGTGTTCGGATTTACGACCGTTAAAGTAATTCTTCATTTTTAATTCTTCATTTTTAATTCTTCATCCTCCCCCCTCAATTCAATAAACTCCTGAATCTTCTCATTTTCAATCAGCACCGTGAGGTTATAATACACGATTTTCCAATCTCCTTTTTCAAGGATCATGATGCCGGACCCACGACAACCCAGCATCCAGGTGTACAATTCTTCATCGAACCAAGCCATTTTACCATTTTTCGAAAAGCTCCAATGTCGATTGGAGGCCTTAAAATCCCAGGCCTTTCCTTTATCGAAATAAGGCTTGCAAAAGGCTTGGAATTCCTCTTTTTTCCAACGTTCACCTGGAGCAGTGCCTAGAAAAACGAAATCATCTCTTGTGACGGCGAAGTAATCCTCAAACTTCGCTTGAGCAGCATCAAGGTGCCATTGATCAACCATGGTATTCAATACCAGCTCTGTACTCACCGGTTGCGCAAGTGCATTCGACTGAACCAATAAGATAATGACAAGAATGGAAAATAGATTTTTCATAAGCATTAAAAAAGGGGCTATTCAAAAACAGCCCCTCCAAATTACTTATTTTTTCTTTCTTAACCTTTTTTCACATAACCTTTGGATTTCTCCAATGCCATACACATTTTTACTGCGTTCTTCACATTAACTACGCCACCAGAAACTGACAATTTAGCGAAGTCAACTGACTCCTCTGACCCTGGTAATATCTGCTTCGTTCCTTTGTAGCTTGTTGATGACGTCATGATGATGTCCTTAATTTCTTTCATCGTCAAGCTTGGGAAATAGCTTTGCAACATGGCCGCTACTCCTGCAACCATTGGCGCTGCCATTGATGTCCCTTGCAATTTTTGATACTTGCTTTGTGGCACAGAATTGTAAATTTCAAAACCTGGAGCAAACACGTCTACTTTCGTCTGACCATAGTTCGAAAACGAAGCCGCCAATTTACCTTTCGCCACGCGAGTAGAAGCACCAATCGTTAAGAAATGTGCGAACGGCTCCTTTTGGAAGCTGTACATTGACGTTGGGAAATTTGGATCTGCATCAACATCTGCATTGTCATTTCCTGCAGCGTGCACCAACAATACCCCTTTTGAATCAGCATATTTAAACGCCGCATATACTTCTTGCGCATACATCGAGTAGCCTTTTCCAAATGACATGTTAATGACCTGCGCTCCATTGTCAACGGCATAGCGAATTGCCAAAGCAATGTCTTTATCGTGCTCATCCCCGTTTGGTACGGCGCGAAGCACCATCAATTTCACATCGTTTGCAACACCGTCGCCTCCAAGTTTGTTTCCGCGAACAGCACCGATGATGCCGCCAACGTGGGTTCCATGCAACGCATCTGGACCTTCAACATTTGAATTCCCATAGTTACGATCAGAAAAATCATCTGGATTGTCACCGATAATAGAGCGGTCGTCATACTCCACATTTAAGTTGTATTCCAACATGTCGTTTATTTGCTTCTTTTGTTCCTCGATTACTTCTTTTGTAAACTCACCCGTTGCTATCGCCATTGCAAATTCACGCAATTGAGCCATTTGCTCGTCTTTTGGATGCCATTTTTGCAAATCTTTCAATGTGTAATTTGGATTTCCAAGTGCATTACCCACCATCACAGGAACTTGATCGATCATCATAGCCAGCATGTCCATTTGACCTAGGTATCCACTGTATTCCTCGCGTGACGTTTCAATTTCAGATTTCACTTTCTCGTACAACTCGTACTCTTTTTTCTCTGTGGCATTTAGTGTGGTAGGATCTACACCATCAAATTTAACAGACAATTTCTTCAAGATTCTCGTCTTTTCCAAGCACGCTGCATCTAGGTTTTCACCATTCGCGTTACCCAAAAAGTTCCATCCATGTACGTCATCGATGTAGCCATTTTTATCGTCATCGATGCCATTAGCCGGGATTTCATCTGTATTGACCCAAATTTTCCCTTTTAAATCTTCATGTTCAATATCGATTCCTGAATCGATGACTGCAACCACCACTGTAGTTGACTTTCGGCTTTTCAACAACTTGTAAGCTGCTTCCGTTTCCATCCCAGGACCTTTTCCATTGTACCAGTTAATAATTTCAGCTTCCTGAGCCCAAACAAGACCCGAAAAAAGCACTGCAAACGCAGCCGCAGTAAATTGTTTGAAAAATCTAATCATAATGATGTATTATTGTTTTTTGAAAATTTGTAGCCCGAAAGATACGAAAGAAAATAAAATCGGCTGTTATATTTTTCCATCGCATTAATTTTACGCACAAATGAGCACAATGTACACTACGCACTTTCGAGTTTTTGTTACAGCTTTTATTGCTGTATTTATCTCAGTTTTTACATTTGGTCAAAAAGAGGCCCTTGGATTTAAATCCCTTTTAGCTCATTCACCCAATGCCGCAGTGGCTTTTTGCATTCCCAATAATGCATTGAGTTTGGAGACCTTGCGAAACGATGGAATTCCCGTAAAATGCACCACGAAGAATTGGATTTATGTCACAGTGACTCCCAAATGGGTCGATGAGCACATAAAAAATGCAACGCTCAACTCCTATTACTACGAATTTGCACCGCCCGTTGCGCTTGCAGACACTGCACGATTGATGCACTATGTAGACCCTGTGCATGCAGGCGGTCCTGGTTTGGGTGGTGCCTATACGGGTGAAAATGTCATCATTGGATTTGTCGATCAAGGACTCGATTTCAATCATCCCGATTTCATCGATGCCAATGGAAACACGCGAGTTCTGCGTTATTGGGACCATACGCTTAGTGCTGGAGGTACCGTTCCACAACCTTACAACTATGGAGTCGTTTGGACTGAACAGGACATCAACAATGGGTCGTGCACGAGTAATGAAATAGGTACAGCACACGGCACCTCAGTCGCAGGAATTGGTGCTGGAAATGGAACAGCAAATGGATCAAACAAAGGCATGGCGCCGAACAGCAAAATTATAGTTGTTGAAACAGACTTCAATCTACCAAATTGGACCTTGACCATTGCAGATGCTTGCGATTATATTTTTAAAGTTGCAGATAGTCTTGGTTTGCCTGCCGTTGTGAATTTAAGTTTGGGTACCTATTTAGGCAGCCACGATGGAAACGATCCAGCATCGGAAATGATAGAACAGTTGCTAGACGAACAACAAGGAAGAATCATTGTCTGTGCAGCTGGAAATGCTGGAAACAAAGGGAAATACCACGTACGTGGGGCTGTTGACACGGACACTTCCTTTGTATGGTTTTCAAACAATTCGAGCAGTCAAGCCGCCTTTGGTCCAAACACCATCTTTTTTGATTTGTGGTCCGATACCACCGAAGCGACCTATCAATTTGCTTTTGGTGCGAATCTCCCAAGCGGTACTTATTCATCACGTGGACAGAGTAACTTTCGAATGGCCATGGCAAATCTAGATGTTTCCTTGTACGACACCATTTACAACAGCAATGGAAACCGTATTGCAACCATTGAAACCTACACGGAGAAGATCGATGGAGCATTTCACCTACAATCTTTGTTTACCCATGTTGATACAACCGCATATCACTATCGATTCATCACAACTGGTTCTGGATCTTATGATTTGTGGAGTGGCGCATGGCTCGGATTAAACAACATTGTCAACACATTGCCTTCAGCTGGTGTTTATCCGCCTATAGTACATTACCACGCACCTGATAGCTTGCAAACGATCGTTTCTTCTTGGAACTGTTCTGAAAAGGTAATTTCAGTGGGAAATGTGCGCTGTCGGTTGGGGCATATCGACAACAACGGAAACCAGTACTATCCAGCTTCAGACATGACACACCCAGGAAAGCTTAGTCCAAACTCGAGCAAGGGCCCAAGTCGACATGACATTATTAAGCCGGATGTTTCCGCTTCAGGGGATGTCACTTTGGGCTCTGGTCCGATGGCCTTCTTAATGAATCCAGCAAACAATGCGGCGATCGACTCCGGAGGTTGGCACGTGCGCAATGGTGGGACCTCAATGGCATCGCCTACTGTTGCGGGAATTGCAGCGCTCTACTTGGAAAAATGCGGACATTCGACATGGGCTGACTTTAAAGATGCACTCATCGCTACGTCATTTACTGATTTTTATACCGGTAGCGTTCCCAACAACGCCTATGGCCATGGTAAACCTCACGCATTAAACCTACTTTTACAAGCAAATTTCACACCTACCCTTTCTGGAACACCAAGCTTTTGTCCCAATGGATCAACAGCCATTCAAGTGAATTCACCGAGCGGAATTTCAGAAATAACATGGTCGGATGGCACCTATGCCAACCCCAACTCTGTGAATAGTGCCGGACCACTATCAGCGACAGTCTTCAATTCCAGCGGTTGTAAAGCAACGACGGCAACACTCAACATTGTGCAATTGGATACCCTTCCAATGTTGCCTATTTTTCAATCTGGAAATGTCCTCGCCACCTTATCGTTTAGCAACTACCAATGGACATTGAACGGACAAGACATCCCAGGTGCCACATCTCAAACCTTAGAAATTGTTCCTCCTTATGGCGTTTATACTTGTTATTGCGT
>JBILBT010000217.1:0-5322 GCA_044353545.1 Crocinitomicaceae bacterium
CGGTAGACTTATGTACAACAATGCGAGAATAGCTTCCGCCGCGGCGGAGTGGAGCACGACCCACAGAAACGCGGTAGAATTATTTACAACAATGCGAGAATAGCTTCCGCCGCGGCGGAGTGGAGCACGACCCACAGAAACGCGGTAGAATTATTTACAACAATGCGAGAATAGCTCAGTTGGTAGAGCACGACCTTGCCAAGGTCGGGGTCGCGGGTTCGAATCCCGTTTCTCGCTCTGAGGAATCAGAAAAGGAGCATTCGTGCTCCTTTTTTATTCGTCAAACAGGATGCTCGGATGGTGGAATGGTAGACACGCCGGACTTAAAATCCTGTGCCTGTATGGGCGTGCGGGTTCAAGTCCCGCTCCGAGTACAAAAAACCAGAGTGAGTGTGAGTGCGAGAGCGGATACACGACCTCTGGTTTTTTTCTTCATTTTCATTCTGATTCTCGCTCTATAAATTATTCACTTTTGAGTTACATTCATTGAAACTCTGATCCCAAATGCGGGTTAAGCCCGATAGCTATCGGAACCCGCTCCTAGTGCGTAAAGCCCAGTAATTTCGAGCTGCAGGACTTTTTTATTCTTTCTTGATAATGTAAATTCACTGGACTATTTCTTCTTAAATCTTATAAAAAAAGGGGAAATCGGTTCGACATTTAGTTTATTGAATATCTTCAAACAAAATGTCCATCTCAAAGGAGTTTTCCACGATCTCATGGAAATTCTCATTTTCAATGACACCATAAGTTGTTATGATGGTTACTACCACTGCATCTTTTGTTCCTGTATCATCTTTAAATTTTGACACTTTATTTCTAAGGTCTATAAGTTCGTTCTTGCCTATATTAAAAGGGACGCTATAGAATTTCATTTCACATAGGTTTATCCAATTGTCTGCTCTTTTTATAACTAAGTCAACTTGGGCACCGTTCACTGACCAACTTGAGTTAGTCGAGTGTATCCCTTCTATCCTTAGAGCTTTTTTAATTTGAGACACATGTTTGAGGCATATTGTTTCAAAATTAAATCCGGCCCAGGATATATAAGTTTGTTGCTGAAACATTGTTTTCCAAAAGTTCTCTCCTTGATTCTTATTCGGCTCTATATATTTTAGGTAAAATTTTGAATATTCATCAGACAAGCGATATAGCATTTTTTGAACTTTTTTATCAAATGCTGGATATTTCGTTACAAACCCAGATGCTATTAACTCTTCAAGAGCTCTTGTGAAGGCTCCTCCACCTGCATGCTTAGATTTTGTTATTAATTCATCTCTTGAAATTCCTTTACCTAAGTTTCCGAGCACTCGGACAATTGATATGTGTGATGAGGAGTGTCTAAATAATGATTCGAAAATTTCATCAAATTCATGAACCAAATCTCCATTTGTATCAAAGCAAAGTCTCTGTATTGATTGTACCACACTCTCTCCTTTTCTCACTTTATTTAGATAGTGTGGAACTCCGCCTATTGCAATATATAAATGGAGTATATGATAGTGCCCCCAATTTATTTTTTTTCTTTTTAAAAATTCTTTTGTTTCAAATAATGTAAAAGGATTTATCTGAAGTTTATAAGTCAGTCGTGCGTGCAGACTTCCTTGGTTTGATATTACATTCTGAACCATATAAGATGCGGCTGAACCACATAATACAACCAGAATGTCATTTCGTTTTTCGCAATATGTATTCCAAAAATGACCAAAGTACATTCTAAAGTCAGACTTGTGTGTGTCAAGCCATGGCATTTCATCTATGAAGATTACTTTTTTACTTTCGCTTCTTAGTCTATTGATATATGTTTTCAAAAGTTCAAATGCATCTTTCCAGTTTTTGGGTCTATCTTCTTCTTTTATTTTGTTTGAGACTCTTTTGATTTCATCAAAAAAAATGTCAAGTTGTTTCTCCTGATTACCCCCATAAAGCCCGGTCACCTCAAACTTAATATGTTTTTCGTAGACATTCCGTATTAGATAGGTCTTACCTACTCTTCGTCTTCCATAAACAGCTATAAGCTCAGAGTTCTCAGACGTCAAGCTTTCATTCAACCTCTCTGTTTCATACTTTCTTCCTATCATGAGAAATACATTATTTACTTCCCAAAAGTAGTAAGAAATATTAGTTTTGGGAAGTGAATAATTGTTTATTTGGATTATATATGTATTATTTGCTTCCCATAGGTCATAAATAAGAGCATTTATGGGAAGCAAATAATTAACTATCTATTGGTTCGCGTGCCACGTATCAGCAGCAAAATTCCAATGGACGATGTGTTCGGGTAAGATCCACGAGTCCCATACTGTTTGCACGCTTCCCTTCACCTCAGCGATAACCGTTATTTGTGTATTCATACAACAAAGATATGTTCAGAATTGAATTTCATCGGAACATTTTCAAGGTATTTTGCCATTCTGCATCAATCCAAGAAAAATCTGAAAAGAAATTCCAAAAAAAATGAATTTTATTTTGAATGAACAAAATAACAAGCACACCTCACTGAGTATCTCAATACGAGTTGCTTAGAGATGACAAAAAATTCTTCATTTTTTTCACCTTAGGTATAGCGCAATAAAAACTCCTTTGAATCCCAAAAATTAAGCCTTCCGTGTCGTTTCTTTTGTGTTTCTTTATCGCACCAACTACTACAGCTATGAAGGTTTTCTTGATGTCCATTTCTCTGTGGACGACTATTTTTTCTTGCTTAAGTCAAGGCCAAGTTCCCATAAACAATTATTTTGTTTCTGGAGCGCTTGAATTTCTTCCCGATGGCACCTTGGCTGAAGGGGCAAATCGAATTGCCTATTCGAGGGAATACAAAAAAGCAGATCCAAAACTCGATCCGAACGAATGGTACGAACAGCCAGGTCACCCGGAAAAGATGCGCGGATTTGTGAGCGATGCAGTACTCTTTTTTGAATGGTGGCTGCTCACTGACACCCCCGAGGAACGGTACAAATTCAATTGGACGAATTCTGGATACTTTGAATTGTTGGTCCAAAAGAAAGATGCCATGTTTCCTGAAATCATTCGGATCAATCGCTCGGACCTCGAAAAATACCCCAACCTGCAGGAGCGCTTCGACAACATTAAACCCATTGAATTGGTGTTTCAATTGGATTTTCGCTCAGCGGATATTGAGGACCAACCTTACTGGGACTTTCGGCATAAGTACAACATTATGGAAGACCTCGGCTCAGCAGGATATTCCGTGAACTATTCCCGCACCTTGGACGGTGACATGATTTTGTACCAATACAATGCAGAAAGGTACCGCTGGACTTCACGTGGAATACCATTGAACGGATGGGATGGCTTTCTCAACTTCAATTACGACAAATACAAGGACAAACGCAGCCGATTGATTGAGTTGTTTCGATTGGGTAATCAGATCGCCTTTAGTTCCTTTTATATCAAAAAGATTACGTGGGAGATGGCCGACTTTGCCTACATCGTGCGGAAATACCAAGAGTACGAAAAGGGCATTGACAAACCTACCGCAGAAGACGTGGAGAAAGCCCCTATCACCGCAAAAAAAGCTGGTGGAGACTTGTGGGACGATACCGAAACAGTTGATACGGAGACGGAACCATTTTTAGACCCAACATCGAGAAAATTTGGCATTCAGACAAAGAAGAAAAGAAGTGTCGTCCAGCCAAAATACGACCAAATGGTGCAATCGACAGATGGCATGAATTACCTCGCTTCGATAGGGAATACCGTCTATTTGCTGAATCGAATGGGAACCGTGATCAACACCAAAACATATCCAAGCATACGCAGCTTGAACGGGGATATGTCCGTTACTATTAGTATGGAAGATGAAGACATTAGTGGGACAATATGGTATGTCAGATACGGTGAAAGTGAATCAATGCTACCGGGAAAAGGAGGGATTGAAAAATATTTTTCCATGAACCAAAGAATGGTACTCTTTGTAGAAAATACAGAGTTAACTTATGCAGAAAGAGAAGCCCAAAATGCGGAATACGATCGTCGAGAACGTGAGGAAAAAGAAAAAGCAGCAAATAAATTCCGATCCATGGGCTATAAAAAATACTGATGATGTGTAAATCAATTCTACTTTTCTTTATTCTAATTTGCACGAAAGGAATCTATTCCCAAACGGCAATGGAATATTTCACTGTGGCAAAAACCTCCTTGGAAGCCGGAGACACAGAACACAGTCTACAATATTTGCAGAGTGCTCAAGATTTATTGGGCGGATCAAATGCCAAGATTGAGTCCCTTCGCATGCAAACCTATTATGCGAAAAATGACCTATTGAATGCGGGCATTGCCTTTCGTGCCTATGATAAATACCTGTCTAATGTTTACAAAAGCGGAGAGCCCTATTTGAATTTGAAGGCGCAATACGACCAAATATTAATCAGCATCGAAAAAGAATACGCCGATGAAGAAAAGCGCATTGAAGATGAAATCAAATCAGACTTTAATTCGGCAAAAAGTCAACGTCAAGCAACTGAGGCTGCACTCGTTCAACAATTTGAAAAAGCAGAAATCGTCAACGCAGATCGAAAATTGGTCTTCGACAAAAAGCTTCACCCCGATGAATACATGTTTGACGCGGTGTACAAAAACGATGTGGACGATTTGCAATTTTTGATTGAAAACGGAGGTGATGTCAATTTAATCTCAACGAAAGGAAATCCATTGATTCAATATGCACTCATCCTTGAGCACACTGAATCATTTATTGAACTTTTAAATGCAGGTAGCGACCTTTCCTTAGAAAATTCGGAGGGATTAAGTACTCCTCAATTCTGCGCAGAAAAGCAAGACAAAGTGCATTTTGAAGAAATTCTGAAGTTCAATGAATACGCAGTAAACATTAAAAATACACGAGGTGAAACAGCCCTTTTTACAGCTGTAAAAGCAAGTGATGAATGGATGATTTCATTTCTTTTGTTATACCCAGCTGATGTGGATTTGAAAAATAAAGATGGATACACTTTACTTCACCTTGCCGTAAAAATGATAGATGTTGAATTGTGTAAGTTTCTTGTTGAACGGGTTGGATGCGATAAAACTTTTACAAATTTCGACCATAAAACAGCAGCTCAACTTGCCACTCAATTAGAATACATTGGCTGTTATGAGGCGATTACAAAAAATAATTCACTGATTAATAATAAGAGCTTTCGCGCATATCACCAAGAACAATACGAATTGAATCTTAGAAAAATCTATCTTACTTCCGCTTTGAAAGCAAATAGAAAGGAATTCCGACTTAAATTATTGACTGGGTTTATACTTTCAGCGGCGACAATTGTGGGCACTCTATTGCTTAACAAAAAATTT
>JBILBT010000218.1:0-5315 GCA_044353545.1 Crocinitomicaceae bacterium
AGACAAGGAAAAGTAGTGGTAAGAACCCTTTTCGTAGACGATTAGTTCTCTAGAGTAATACGTTGGTAGCGACGAAAGAATGGCATCCGGTCCATAATATACCCACGCAATGTTGCGATGTGGACTTTCATAAGCTCCTTTTCGACGCACCGCACGTTTAAGCGCGTTCCAATTCCCACGATCAATAGAGGAACAAATCGCACAATGGCCGGAACATATTGGTTTGGTTGATTGAATTTCCACATCCGTTTCACTAATGGTCAAACTCAAGTAATTACTGTTGATCCCCGTATAGGCAAGATCCATTTTTGTAGAATCTGCCGTTGTTTGCTTGCTGTCAGAATCATCCGTACGGTTGTAGATATACTCCGAGAGCGGTTCTTTCCAGGGGTCGTAACTCGCCAACACTCGGTAGTTTCCAGGCGGTAGATTTCCGAGCGCATGGGCTTCATTGTGCTTTCGTTGGTTAACCGAATCGTTGAAGAAAATTGGAATGGATACCGACTCTCCCGGTTCCAAATTTTTCATTGTAACATAGCCCTTGTAAAGAATAGTATCCATGGAGAGGATTCTATCTTCTGCGAAGACATTGCGGTAATAATTTTCCTGTTCGCTAAACACTGAAAACCAAATCACACGTTGGCCATGGTTTTGAAAACCAGGAAGAAGTATACTTCGTTGGGAGTAATCCGCATTGGTAAACGTTACTGTGAGTTGTGCGATTTTTCCTTTGGTGACAGTGAGATGCGTTGAATCCACTTCGTTCGATGAAATGCGCATCGTAAGTTTGGGAGGCGCGACAAAGGGTTCGGCAATGGTCAGACTCATGTAATTGCTATTGATTCCGCCAAGGTAAAGATCCATTTTCGAGGGATCTGACCTTGATGTATTGCGTTCAAAATCATCCAAGCGG
The DNA here is from genome assembly GCA_044353545.1 of Crocinitomicaceae bacterium. Lineage (GTDB taxonomy): Bacteria > Bacteroidota > Bacteroidia > Flavobacteriales_D > Crocinitomicaceae > M0103. Next base: position 914 of record JBILBT010000218.1, read on the forward strand.
TTGTAGATATCCTCCGCCAGTGGTTCTTTCCAGGGGTCGTACCACGCCAACAGTTGGTAGTTTCCTGGTGGCAGATTGCCTATGGAATGGTATTCATTGTGCTTTCGTTGGTTGACCGAATCGTTGAAGAAAATTGGAAGAGATACCGATTCCCCAGGTTCCAAATTTTTCAGCGTGACATAACCCTTGAAAACCGCTGTGTCCATTGAGAGTGCTCTTTCCTCCGTGAAGACATTTGTGTAAAAATTTTCATCCACTCGAAAGACTGAAAACCAAATCACACGTTGACCGTGGTTTTGATCACCGGGAAGAAGCACACGTCGCGGGGAGTAATCTGCATTCGTAAATGTTAGGGTGAGTTGCGCGATTTCTCCTTTGACGACGGTGAGATGCGTTGAATCCCCTTCGTTTGAAGAAATGCGCATTTTGAGTTTGGGAGGTACGAGATCGGCCTTCGCTACTACTGGCAAAAATCCAAGAAGAAAAACAAATAAAATGCGAAGTAGTCTCATAGAACGAAGGTAGAGAAAAAACACTTCCCATCATCTTCACACCTGTCTTACCTTACCACGAAAAAAACGTATCAAACAAATAGAATAGGCCAATGCCCAGGAGTAAGGCCAATCCAAGTCCACTTGTAACATACGACAAATACATTCCGGTGAGCGCCCTTCCTTTGCCTTTTCTTTTTCCCTTGTACAAGTCAGGATTTTCTTGAATGCGTTTATAACTTACAATACCCATAATGATACCTATTGCGGCTAGCGCAAATACGATTAAAAAAAGCCCCGGGTAGCCTAAACCAAAAATGGCATTCCACCCGTTATCCGACAATAAAAAGCAGATGTTCAAGAAGAAGATTAAAGCTGTAGACCCGGCAAAAATGGAGGCAATACCCAAAGGTTCAACTTTAGGAGAGTCATCAGTAGATTCATCTTCGGGCTGGCTTTCCTGTTTCTTTTGATTTGTTGAATAAACCTGCTCAGCTTGATGCTGCTGTTGATCGCTCACGACTTCATCCAAGGAAGATTCTTGTTGGGCATGTATCGCTGTAGTCTCCTTATGGCCGACTTTATTTTCCAAAGAAATAGTCTGAGACACGGACGAAGAATGAGCATCCGTTTTCGTGAGATTGTCGCTCGCAATGTCTTGATCATTTGCTGTCTGGTGATTTTTCAGCTTAGAATATTTCCACTCAACATGCCAACCGGGATTGTGAAAGCGTTTTGTGATGGTGCATGAACATAGACAAATAAAAACAAAAAGAAAAAGTAATGATTTCATAGCATTAAAAGTTTAATGAAATATTACAACCAAGAAGAACCAGATGAACCGCCTATTGAAGCCAAGAGAATGAGTAACAAGCCTCCCAACAGAGAGATATAAAGGATTGCCAAACAAATACTAATAGTGGCTTTCATTAACTTAATTCCTGACCATTTCTCAGGGTTGGACCTAATCTTTTTGCGCGCCACGAGTGCCAAGATGAAGGAGACAATAAACCCAAGCCCACCTAGAATAGCAATCGGAATGGCAAAAGCTCCAATAATCCCACACACAAGCGATGAAATAAGAAGCCAAAAGGCAAACTTCGCCAAAGGAAGCACCGGCGGTTCATCTGGATTGGATGTCACACTATTCTTTTCACTTGCATTTTTTTCAATTGCGGACTCATAAGCAACTTCACTTTCTACATCTAATTGTCCGTTTCCTTTTTCAGCACTTGGTTCGTCTTGAATCTGGACAAACCGCATAGTTCCTTTAGAGCGTACCTCAGTGCTCATTTCAATAGGATTTTCTACTGGTGCGTTTTGTACTGAAAACGCTGGGTTCGAGCTTAAATTGGCCGTCATGCCCAAAGCTTCATCATACACATCTTGTTGCTTTTCATTCTGTTGGTTTGACTTCCACTCCACGTGCCAACCTGGGTTGTGAACGCGCTTGGTGATGGTGCATGCGCCTAAACAAGAGAACAATAACAGATAAAAAATTGATTTCATAGGGTATACATTTTTGATCGTCAAAGTTATAACCAACCTCCTGAACTATAGTTCATCGATAGAGAAATTAACAGGATCAACAGCATCAATGGCACAAAAAGTACACTCGAAATAATGAGTACGGTTAAGGCCATTTTTCTTCCCGTCCATTGCTCGGGAGCGCTCTTTATTTTTTTCAAGGCAATTCGCGCCAATATGATAGCGACAAGCATTCCAAGTCCGAAGGTGACCAAAGATAAGATCAAAGAAATAAGTGCTGCTTTGGCTAGAGGATGAACCTTTTTCGCACCTGGCTCTTCATTTTTCGAAAGAGCCTCTTCATTTTTGTAAGCTAATATTGACGTTTTAGCAGGACCCTGAACGATTCGAATCGCCTCCCCAGTTTTAACTGCTTGCGGTTCTTGTTGATCAGAAAAGGTTGAATTTTCCTGAAAATTAAGGTTTTCAGAAGTGATCGGCGATTCTTCAAGCTCCTGTGGCGAAATGCATTCATTTGGAGTGTGTACCTCTGTTTTCGAAACATCTGCAGCCACCAAGGCTGTTTCATTAGCTCTTGAATGATTTGACTTCCATTCCACATGCCAACCTGGATTGTGAACGCGTTTTGTAATGGTACATGAACCTATTATTCCAAACAAGAAAAAGGAACAAAGAAAATTTAAATACGTGTATTTCATACTGTGAAGTTATAAGAAAAACCCATCAAAAAGGGCATCGAAATTATATTGATTACTATTCATGTTAAATGCAATTACCTGTAAAACAACCAAAGCGACAAGCCCAATGATTCCAAAGAACAGTAGAAATTTTGCCAACTTCTTGCCTTTCCATAAATCCGGTTTCGCCTTGATTTGACGCAAAGCTTGATTTGAATTAATTGCTGCAAAAACACTCAAAGTCAATTGAGTAAGAACCAATAAAATGAACATTAATGGTGAAAGTACAGACACTGAAGCGAGCACAATGAATGAGACAAATAATGATACAAGTGTTAATGTTACAGCGGTCCTTAAGGGTGGCGGCATTTTTTTATCCTTTTGCTTTTCTACAGTATTTTCCAATAAAAGTGTTTTTTGAATATCTTGCTCCTCTCGGTGAATAGCTTCATTTTCGATAGGTATCACTTCTAATTTTGAAGGTTGAACGTCAATAGATTTCGACGCTGTGACGACATGGTCTGATTCATAATCGTTCCCACTTTCCAAAGGAAAATTATTTTCGGCAATGCGATGTTTTCTGTTGTCTGAATATACATCCTCGATGATGGATTCTTTTTCCGCTTGGTAGGAAAATTCTTTGACATTAGCAGAATACTTATGCCTCCATTCCACATGCCAACCTTGATTGTGAATACGCTTCGTAATGGTACAGGAACCTAAAAAAAGTACGAATAGAATTACAAAATTAAATTTCATTGTTTTCCTTTTATGTTTAGAGTATACCGCCAAAATTGAGTAAACGAATTAATAGAAAAACTCCAATCAAACCCAAAACAGTTTGAATGCCCGCAATGATTAAAATGATCGACACTACCTTGCCTTTCCATCGCTCCGGATTTCTCTTAATGTGTTGCCATGCACGTACAGCAAAAACGAGTGAGAGTATGGCACCAATAAACGCTGCAACAACAAAACCGATTACACCGCCTGTAAAAAGCGTTATGCCGAAAAGGAAATAAGCAATAACGAGAAACACGATAGATCCCGTAAGATTGGGTTGCCATAATTTCCCATTGTCTGAATCCGTAGGTTCTTGGAGAGAATCTATTTCGGAATCCTGAACATGAGTTCCAGAAAAATGTTGGTCTGTAAAGTCATTTTTCGGCACAGCCATTGTGGGCCCTTCTCCATGAGTCACGTCCAATAGAACCTGTTGATTGAGCGTAGAACTGGCTTGTTCGAATTCAACCTTCGATACTTCTGATGTGATTTCGTTCGATGATATCGTTTCTGCATTTGTAGAACGTGTTGACATACTTAAGCTCAACTCCCCTGCATCTTGCTTTAGATTTTTTTGACTATTGTGCCATTCCACGTGCCAACCTGGGTTGTGAACGCGCTTGGTGATGGTACAGGAGCCCAGCACGGAAAGCAAGACAATAAAGGATATATATTTCATCGTAGTCACTTAAAAATCAGTGTAAATATAAACCCTATCATTTCGAACTCAAAATTGAAATCCGCAGGTCAGAAAAAATGGCTTGCGAATTTCACAACTCAAAATTTGAGACAAAAAAATACCCCATTCAAACGAACAGAGCATTTAAAAACTGAATTTAAAACCCTTAGTCAATCACCACCGTGTAGGTTCGTTGATTTCCTGGCTCATTGATGCGAAGAAAATAGCTGCCACTGTAAAGTGTTGCCACATTGAAGTAACACAAAGTACTTCCTTGGTAAATG
>JBILBT010000378.1:0-5293 GCA_044353545.1 Crocinitomicaceae bacterium
AATGATGGAGGAGATCAAAATAACGGGAATGGATGTTGTTATTATAATGCTTGTGGCGGTGGTGGTGCCGGTGCTGCTGGCGCAAATACAACTGGAGCGGTTTCATCAGCGGGAGGAGTAGGCCTTTCCAATTCTATTACTGGCGTAGCTACATTCTATTGTGGTGGCGGCGGTGGTGGGATCAATACATCCACTGCTTTGAGTGGTGGAAATGGCGGCGGTGGCGCAGGAGGAGATAGCTCTCCAATGACTGGAATTGCTGGAACTGCGAATACTGGCGGTGGCGGTGGCGGTGGCGGCGCAAATGGCACCAGTAGCGGTAACGGAGGAAATGGAGGTTCAGGAATCGTGATCATTAAATACCTCGGGACTCCAGTTGCAACTGGCGGAACAATTACCCAAGTTGGTGGTTATACCATTCATAAATTTACGGCAAGTGGAACGTTTGCTTATACGTATTCGGGTGCTAGTGCGGTCGTTCCAAACGTGACAGCATGTGGTGAATCCGCAGTTACTTTTACAGGTACTGCTACTGCTGGACTGACCTTTGATTGGTACGATGCAGCAAGTGGAGGAAACTTACTTTCACAAGGAACCACCACTTATACAACACCAATTATATCAACAACGACAACGTATTATGTGGCTGTTAGAAATAGCTCGACTGCTTGCGTTTCTGCAACACGTTTGGCTGTTGTAGCAACAATAAATGCTGCATCAACGCTTACAGCAAATCAAACAATTTGTATTGGAGGGATACCTGCAGACATAGCCGTAACAGGTGCTTCTGGAACAATACAGTGGCAGTCGTCAGCAAACAACAGTACGTTTACGAATCTTTCAGGTCAAACTGGAGCAACATTAACTGGAGCATCGATTGGAGCCTTGAATGCAACAATGTATTATAGAGCTACAATTAATGCTTGTGTAGGGAATTCACCTGTTCACACGGTAAGCGTTTCAAATCCAACAATCAATTCAATCCCAGCTTCAATTTGCGGAACAGGCACAGTCGATTTAGGAGCAACTACAGCAAGTGGTACACTTAATTGGTATGCTGCAGCAAGTGGCGGAGGATCACTTGGAATTGGAAACAGTTATACAACACCAAGCATTTCTGCTACTACAACGTATTATGTTGATGTAACGTTAAATGGGTGTACTTCTGCAAGAACGTCAGTCACAGCCACTATAAATACTTTACCATTGGCAGCAACTAGTCCAATTTCCACTGAGATTTTAGTTGTTGCAGGCGGCGGCGGCGGTGGAAGAAGACATGCTGGCGGTGGTGGTGCTGGTGGCTACATCAGTCAATTAAATTTTGGTGTAAATCCAGGAACTTATTCTGTTGTAGTAGGAGCTGGAGGAGCTGGATCAGTAACGAATAATGTATCCGGTGTGAATGGTTCAAATAGTTCGTTTTCAACATATACTGCAATTGGCGGTGGCGGTGGTCGTTCTATGGCAGGCCTTGCTTTGACTGGTGGTTCTGGTGGTGGAGGTGTTAATGGATCGATTGGTGGGCTAGGAACTGCAGGCCAGGGAAATAAGGGAGGAGACCACATTGCACCAGGTGGAGGCATGTTTAATGCTTGTGGTGGTGGTGGTGCCGGTGGTGCCGGTGCAAATGCAAGTGGAGCGGTTTCAACACCTGGAGGAGTAGGTCTTTCAAATAGTATTACTGGTGTAGCTGCATTCTATTGTGGCGGCGGCGGCGGCGGAATAAATGGATCAACTACAATGAGTGGTGGAAATGGTGGTGGCGGTGCTGGAGGCAATGGAGTTGTTTATAATGCAACTGCTGGAACGATAAACACTGGCGGTGGTGGTGGCGGTGGCGGCGCAAACGGTGTGACATACACTGGTAACGGAGGAAATGGAGGATCAGGAATCGTTGTCATTAAATACCTAGGAACTCCAGTCGCAACTGGCGGAACAATTACACAAGTTGGAGGCTATACCATTCATAAATTTACAGCAAGTGGATCGTTTGTTTATGCTGGTTCTTCTAGTGCCCTCGTATCAAACATGTCTTCTTGCGGCACATCAGCACTTACTTTTACAGGCACAGTTAGTGCTGGATTGACCTTAGATTGGTACGATGCAGCTGTTGGAGGAAATTTACTTTCACAAGGAACTACAAGTTATACAACGCCAATTATTTCAACCACAACAACGTATTATGTGGCTGTAAGAAATAGTTCAACGGATTGTGTTTCTGCAACACGTTTGGCTGTTACAGCAACAATAAATTCTGCATCTACTGTTACAGCAAATCAAATAATTTGTATGGGTGAAATACCTGCAAACATTGCTGTAAGCAGTGCTTCGGGAACAATACAGTGGCAGTCCTCAACAAATAACAGTTCGTTTACGGATCTTTCAGGACAAACAGGAGCAACATTAACAGGAGCATCGATTGGAGCCATATATGCAGCAATGTATTATCGTGCAGTAGTCACAAATGGAGCCTGCGTTGGAAATTCACCGGTTCACACTGTAACTGTTTCTAATCCAACCATTGGTGCAAGTCCAGTTTCAACTGATTTAGTTTGGAATGGGAAAATCTCAACAGATTGGACAAACGTTTCAAATTGGTTGAGTTATAACGGAACAAATTACTCTGTTGCTGCTGCAATCCCAAGTACTACAACCAATGTGTTTATTCAGGCAGCAAGTTCGTGTGTGTTGAATCAACCAACTATTGCTATCGCAGTGGCATCGACTAAAAATATAACAATTGAAACTGGATCAGTCTTGACAATCAACTCTGGTAGCTTTTCAGTAAAAGGAAATTGGATTAATAATGGGTCTTTTATTCCAGGAACAGGAAGTGTGGAATTTAATGGTTCTGTAGCTCAATTTATTTCAGGAATAGGAACGATATCATTTTCTAGTTTAACAGTTAATAATTCATCATCGGGTATTTCGTTGCTCACACCTATTGATGTGACAGGTTCATTAACGATGACCTCTGGTAATATTTCAACAAGTTCGGTGAATACACTAGCTTTGGGAGTTGGTTCTAATGCACTTTTGAACTGGACTTCAGGAACAATTGTTGGACCATTTAAAAGATGGTTTGAGACAGCAACAAATATAGGAAATGCATCAGGTTTGTTTCCGGTTGGAACAGCGAATGACCTCAGATGGGCTTTGTTAGAATATTCATCAGCTCCAACAACAGCAGGTTATTTGAGTGCAGAATTTAAAACGGTAAATCCAACTACAACTTCTGCACTTAGTAATGGTTTTCCCTTGTTAGATCCATCAAGTTCGCAATTAGAAAATATGGCTACTGAAGGATATTGGGAGATCATACCGATACTCATTGATGGTGGTAATTACAGTTTAACTCTTCGTCCGAACGCTTTTACAAGCATTGGAAGTGATTATGATGCCTGTCGAATTATTAAATCACCAAACAGTCATACAATCTGGACGCTAGATGGAGTTCATGGCTCAATAAATGGCGCCCAAGCAGATTTCACAATCTCAAGAACAGGAATGTCTGGCTATAGTTATTTTGCAATTGGCTTCCCAACTAGCGCTCCATTACCAATTGAATTAATTAGTTTTCAGGCGAATTGCACGGACGATAATACCGTCATCATTTCTTGGTCAACAGCTTCTGAACATAACTCAAATTATTTTCAAGTTGAGAAATCACGAGATGGAATTAATTGGAGTATTTTCTCTCAAGTTGCAAGTGCAGGAAATTCAACGTCGGTTCTTAATTATGAACTATTTGATACAGAAAATATCAATGGAGTCGTTTATTATCGCCTAACACAATTTGATATTGATGGTGCTTTTGAAGTATTTAATATCGCTTTGGCAATTTGTGGTTCGGATGATCTTGTTCATGTGCTTAATGTTTATCCGAATCCAAGTATTGGAGATTTCTATATTGATTTCAACAATGCCTCGACAGAGAAAAATCTAGTAATTACCATTACTGACTTAAGGGGTAATTTGGTTTACACCGAACTTGAAAATTGTAAAAAAGGGAGTAACATTTTCCATATAAAGGCGCTGAATGCTTCACCAGGAATTTACATCATTGAAGTAACTGTTGGTGATTCTGTGAGTAGAATAAAACATAGTTTGCATCAGTAGAAATAAGGTCTAACAATAGAGTGTGTTGATTCAATACACTCTATTTCGTATTTGCAAAATTGAGTGGTCTCAATCGAACCACTAATTTGCGACATCTGCGACGATCATGGGATTAAATAACTTGATAAAACAATGAAACTTCCCATATGGCTGTGGGAACAGAAAACCCTAGGGAGTATCATATTCTTTGGGGTTTTTGCTTGATATCCAAAAGCTTAGAAGCTGATGTGAATCATATCGCAATGACAATCAATCGGCGGCTCTTTTCGTTTTGTTTCCTGTTTTTGTAAGACGTCCTTGTAGCATTTGTAAGAGCTCTCTTCATCTGCGTTTACTTTTCATTTTATTCAGAAAGATACTATTTAACTCAGATAATTGTTCCTAAATTTAAATGCCCATTCGTTTACAATACCTTTGATTTAGTTCGTATGAATTCCATGTCGTATGCCATCTCCCTCATCCATGAAGCTGAAGCTGTTGCTGTTTTTGCAGGTGCAGGAATGAGCGTTGATTCAGGACTCCTTCCATTCAGGGGAGAGGATGGTTTATGGACAAAATCAATTGCCATGGATGGTAAATCGTATCGCCATTTAGAGTTGATGTCTCATCATGCCTTCATTGAATCCCCGAATGCTGCATGGGAGTTCATTTTGAAATTAAAAGAAAAGTATGAGCAAACAACCCCACATCAGGGATATTCTAAGTTATTGGATGTTTTAAAAGACAAGGCACATTTTATTGTCACCTCAAACGTTGATGAACACTTTTTGAAGGCGGGGTTTGATGAACACAGCATTTTTGAATGTCACGGTTCGGTCAATTATATGCAATGCTTGGATATTCTTGAACGTGAAGTGTGGTTAACACCAGAAATCAAAACAGAAAAATTACAGCTTGAGGATCTGCCTACTTGCCCCAATTGTGGAAGCATATGCAGACCAAATGTCTTGTTGTTTGGAGATTGGTTTTGGATACCGATCCGTTCCGCCCATCAACAACTGAGATACATCAAGTGGTGTAAGGAAATGAAGGCCACGAAAAGAAAGGTAGTAGCCCTAGAAATTGGAGCGGGAAAAACAATCCGTACCATTCGAAACGCCGCGGAGTCCTTTACGTTAATTGATGTTCCTTTGATTCGGGTAAATCCATTCGATGAGGAAACAACATCACCCAA
>JBILBT010000219.1:0-5280 GCA_044353545.1 Crocinitomicaceae bacterium
CCTTTTACCCAAAGGTAGGTTATTGAAAACTTACCATAAACACCTAAAAATCGTTGCCAAAGATCGGGGTTCTTTTTCCCTTTAAACCCTTTCTTTTGCCAACCAAAAACCCACCCTTTTGTGATGGAGTCAATGACATATTTTGAATCTGAATAGATTTCGATGGGATATTGACTGGTCTTCAATTGCTCCAAAGCAACAATGACAGCCATCAGTTCCATACGGTTATTCGTGGTCAATCGAAATCCTTGGGAAAACTCTTTTTCCTTCCCGTTGAATTTCATCACAATTCCGTAGCCTCCTGGACCAGGGTTGCCTTTTGATGAGCCGTCCGTAAAAATTTGAATTATCATAGTTCGAAGTCAACTAAGGTACGACGAAAGTCTTGAAACAGATGAATTCTCAAAAGTTATTTCATTAATTTTTACTGCCGTTCTGATGTTTTGAAATCTGTATTTTGATTTGGGCTAAGTCCGATTTCATTTATTTGCCATTGCCTTTTTCATCATTCAGAAACCCCAAACACTAAATTAAAATTCGGGGGCTTTATGCCTTCCAAACAACACAGCATCAATCAATTTACCGAATTAAAAAAACGAAGGTACTAAACCTTTCCTCTACTTCCTTGTTCTACAAAAAAGACAATTACTCTTTTCAGTGAATAGTAGTTAGGTAGTAAAGGAAGTGGTGTAGCGTCACTTCCTTTTTCATGTTCTAGAGTTTTACTGAAGAAAGCCAGCGATCCATTTCATCGAAAGGTACATTTTTTCGTTCGGACAGGTCGCGAATTTGTTCGTCAGTAATCTTACCTAAACCAAAATACTTGGCATCAGGATGAGCAAAATACCAACCCGAAACAGATGATACAGGGGTCATCGCGAGATTCTCTGTCAATTCAACTCCTGTATGAAGCGTAGCCTGTAAGATCTCAAACAAACCGATTTTCTCCGTATGATCTGGGCACGCAGGATATCCTGGAGCAGGACGAATTCCTCTATAGTTTTCCTTGATTAAGTCGTCCTTGGACAGCTGCTCCTCTGAACCATAGCCCCACTGTTCTTTGCGCACCACTTCATGCATGCGTTCCGCAAAAGCTTCTGCCAAACGATCAGCCAAGGCTTTGATGAGAATGGAGTTGTAATCGTCATGATCGGCCTCAAATCGCGCCACATGCTCGTCAAGTCCTATACCCGTTGTGACCACAAATGCCCCAATGTAATCATTCACTCCACTTGTTTTTGGTGCAATGTAATCGGATAAAGCAATGTTTGGTTGACCCATGGCTTTCTTGGTTTGCTGACGCAAAGAGCGCTGGATATAGATGGGAGCCTGATCACCTGGTTCCGCAAAAATTTCAATGTCGTCACCTACTGAATTGGCGGGAAAAATACCCGTAACCGCCTTTGCAATTAACCATTTTTCAGAAACGATGCGTTTCAACAAATCCTGTGCATCTGCAAAAAGACTCGTTGCCTCTTCTCCAACTACCTCATCGGTCAAGATGTTTGGATACTTGCCATGCAACTCCCACGTTTGGAAAAAGGGTGTCCAATCGATATAGGGAACCAACTCTTCCAATGGATAATTGTCGTATACCTGAACACCTATTTTCTTTGGCGCAATGCAATTTATTTCATTGAACTCCACTGTCATGGCATTTACACGGGCCTCAGCCAAAGTCAACAACTGTTTATCCGCTCGATGCGCGGCATGATGCTCTCTCAAACGCTGGTATTCTGTTTTTAATCCTGCAACGAAGACGTCTTTCTTTACGCCCAATAAACTTTCCACTACTGATACGGCACGCGATGCATCCACGACATGCACAGACTGACCATTCGTGTAATGTTCCTCGATTTTTACGGCAGTGTGTACACGCGATGTTGTTGCTCCTCCAATCAATAGCGGAATAGACAAGCCAGCTCTCTGCATTTCTTTCGCCACCGTAACCATTTCGTCCAATGAAGGCGTTATCAATCCACTCAAGCCAATGACATCGACTTGCTCATCAATTGCCGTCTGAATGATCTTATCAAAAGGCACCATCACACCAATGTCAATCACTTCATAGTTGTTGCAGCCAAGGACTACGCCAACGATATTTTTTCCAATATCATGAACGTCACCTTTTACGGTGGCCATGAGTACTTTACCTGATGAAGTGCGTCCGCCTGACTTTTCCGCTTCAATATACGGCAAGAGCACAGCCACGGCTTTTTTCATTACTCGGGCCGACTTCACGACTTGTGGCAAGAACATTTTCCCACTACCGAACAAATCCCCAACGACATTCATTCCATCCATGAGAGGACCTTCAATCACATGAATCGGACGATCGTAAAGCTTCCGGCATTCCTCTACATCCTCATCAATAAATTCGACGATTCCTTTGACCAAAGCATGCGAAAGTCGGGCTTGAACAGGAGCATCTCTCCACGATAAATCAATCTCCTTTTTCTTTCCATCTCCACGCACCCTTTCAGCGAGCTCGAGCAGGCGTTCGGTAGCATCAGGACGACGATTCAATAAGACATCCTCCACAAATTCCAACAATTCCTTGTCGATATCGTCGTAGACTTCAAGCATCGACGGATTGACAATTCCCATGTCCATTCCATGCTGAATGCCGTGGTACAAAAACGCAGAATGCATCGCCTCACGGACCCGGTCATTTCCTCGAAACGAGAAAGACACATTCGACACTCCTCCACTGACATGTGCACCAGGTAAATTTTGCCGAATCCACTGAGTCGCGCGGAAGAAATCCAATGCATTGTTGTTGTGTTCTTCCATACCTGTCGCGACAGGGAAGATGTTTGGATCAAAGATGATGTCGTCTTTCGGAAAACCAACGACGTTCACCAAAATATCATAGGATCTTTTACAAATTTCAATTCTGCGCTCGTAGCTGTCAGCTTGACCATTTTCATCAAAGGCCATCACGATTACTGCAGCGCCATAGCGTTTCACTTTTTTCGCGTGGTCGATGAATTGCTCCTCTCCCTCTTTCAATGAAATAGAATTCACCACTCCTTTGCCTTGAATGCACTTCAACCCTGCTTCGATAATTTCCCATCTCGAACTGTCAATCATAACGGGAACACGCGAAATATCCGGTTCAGATGCAATCAAATTCAGGAAGCGCACCATCGACTCTTTTCCATCAAGCATTCCTTCGTCCATGTTGATGTCGATGATTTGCGCACCGCCTTCCACTTGTTCGCGCGCTACAGCAAGCGCAGCCTCAAAGTCTCCTTCACGAATCATCCGCAAAAAGGCACGTGAGCCAGTCACATTGGTGCGTTCACCGACATTTACGAAATTGCTTTCAGGAGTCACAATTAAAGGCTCAAGTCCTGAAAGTTTTAGTATTGAATGGGTAAATTTTGACATTTCTTGTTGTAGTTAATTCTCCTCAGAATGGCATTTTCTCGGTGAATAATTCTTAGTTAACTCGGCAATAGCGCGAATGTGATCTGGTGTTGTACCACAGCATCCACCAATGATATTGATCAGCCCTTCATCCAAGAAGGCCTTGATTTGAACGGCCATCATCTCTGGTGTTTCATCGTATTGACCAAACTCATTGGGTAAACCCGCGTTCGGATGTGCGCTGACACAAAATTCTGTTTTCTGCGAAAGGACTTGCAAATATGGACGCATCATAGAGGCACCAAGAGCACAATTCAATCCGATCGACAAGAGTGGCATGTGCGATACTGAAATCAAAAATGCTTCTGTGGTTTGACCGGTTAATGTGCGCCCACTTTGATCGGTAATCGTTCCCGACACCATGATCGGCAATTTCGTTCCACGGTCCTCAAAGACCTCATCGATGGCAAATAGTGCCGCTTTCGCATTGAGCGTATCAAAAATTGTTTCCACCAAGAGAAGATCAACTCCTCCATCCATCAATGCATTGATTTGTTGTTTGTAGGCAAGAACCAATTCATCAAATGTGACTCCACGGAATCCAGGATCGTTGACATCTGGAGAAATTGAAGCGGTGCGGTTTGTCGGACCAATCGAACCTGCTACAAATCGAGGTTTTGATGGGTCTTTTTGGGTGAACTCGTCCGCCACTTCTCGGGCAATTTTTGCTGAATGGTAATTGATGTCATAAACGGCGCTCTCCAGGTCGTAATCGGCTTGAGCGATCGTTGTCCCAGAAAAGGTGTTTGTTTCAGCGATGTCTGCTCCTGCTTCAAAGTACATGCGGTGAATCGCAGAAATCACATCTGGCCGCGTCAAAGACAATAAGTCATTGTTGCCTTTAAGTGATTTTGGATGATTTTCGAACCACCCTTTTCTAAAATCTTCTTCTTCGAGTTGGTAGCGCTGAATCATTGTTCCCATGGCTCCATCGAGCACGAGAATCTTGTTTGTGAGTATGTCTTGTATTGTGTTCATTTTCACTGTTTGAATTGCGTATAGCACCAATGAAAAAGGGACGAGTAAATCGATCCAACTTATCTTTTCAGCCGAAACTGATTGGATTTGGCACCTTTTCCATGAGAGGTAGGTTGCCAAGGTTTCGCAGGGCCTATCCCTCCACCTTTCTTCATAAGTTTATTCTAAAGAACGTGCTGCAAAAATAGTATGAATTTGAACGAACTCAAAGAATCCTTGACTTTTTTATTTTTTGTACTTTCGAGCTTCCTAAATTCAGGTATTCATGAAATTGATGTTTGTCATCGTCGTTGGACTTTTCTGCTTCTCCCAATTAACAGAAGCTCAAACACTTTCCACATCTAACTTGCCGATCATTGTTGTCACAACACCTGTCGGTCAAACCATCAATGACCTCACTCGCACGGTATGTGACATGGGTGTCATTGACAACGGTTCGGGAGCGATCAATTCAGTGACTGATCCATACAACGGCTACAATGGGAAAATCGCCATTGAAGTTCGCGGATCAACTTCGCAGCAGTATCCAAAGAAAAGTTATGGCTTTGAAACGCAAGATGCGCTCGGTAACAATTTGAACGTTCCCTTGATGGGGCTTCCTATTGAGAACGATTGGATTCTGTACGGCCCTTATCCTGACAAAACACTCATCCGCGATGTACTCACATTTCATTTATCGCAGTCCTTTGGTCACTATGCCTCCAATTGGCGCTATTGCGAATTATTGTTGGATGGGCAATACCAGGGACTTTACATCTTGATTGAGCGCATCAAGCGCGATAACAACCGAGTAGACGTGGCGCGCTTAGACGTGGATGATTTAGCTGGAGACTCACTTACTGGTGGCTACATCGTGAAAGTGGATAAGCT
>JBILBT010000220.1:0-5276 GCA_044353545.1 Crocinitomicaceae bacterium
CAATGGATTCGGCAAAGTCGTAGGACAACTTAAAGGAGGTTTCTGCCTTGTCAAGGTCAAGAATCATCCGCTGTGAATGCCCAATCTCTAAGTTGATTTTTGCCAACATATATGTGTTGTTCATCTCGGTGGCGAGCTGCAAGGCATTGATGTTTTTGGCGACACTCAATTCCACTTGCCCAAAGTAATCGTAAATGCGTGCTTGGGTGTTGAAGCACATGGTTAAGGCCTGCTTGTCGGTGGTTCTTCGCGCAAACTGAATGGCCTTATTGGTGTAAAAAATCGCTGAATCTTTTTGGTTTTGATACATGAAATTTAAAGCCAAATAGGTGTCCGTGATGGCCACATCGCCATACTTTCTGGCCGATCGAACGATTGTTTCAGCTGCTCGTAAATACTGATCGGCCTTTTTGAAATTTAAAGTTGAACAATAGTAATAACCCAGCTGTCGGTTGATCATAAACCCAATATCGACAGGTTGTTCTTTGCTTAAGTAGGGCAAACACGCCAATACATCGCGGTAATACGCATCCTGATTGCCACGAAGTTCATTGACCTCAGCTGAAAAAAGAAGTGCGCGAATGCGAAATGTTTCCTTCATCTTAACGCTTCGGGTAGTCAATACCCCGCGGATGGAGTCGGCGCGCTTCAGGTTGTGTGTCTTGTAGTAGTTTCCTAACTCAATGATTTTCAAGAATTTTGTATCTCCATTCTTTTCATTGCGAATCACTAAGCGAAGGCTTCGCTCTGTCGATGTGCTCTGTGAAACACCCATGAACTGGATGAAACTAAAGAGGAGAATTAAAACAGGTGAGAATCGTGCACGCATCGTAAGGCGAAAATAGGTGTTTTCATGTAATTTGACACCTTGCGAACGGCTGAATTCGCGTTCCAATCTGTATCTTTGAAGCTTTGTCAGCAATTTAGGAAGCATGGAATACAATTTTAGAGAAATAGAAGCGAAGTGGAGAAGTTTTTGGGCAGCGCACGAAACATACCGCGTGACGGAAGACCCAAGTCGCCCGAAATTCTATGTGCTCGATATGTTCCCTTACCCATCTGGTGCCGGTCTGCACGTTGGACACCCACTAGGTTATATCGCCTCAGATATCTATGCGCGCTACAAACGCCTTAGTGGATACAATGTCCTACATCCAATGGGCTACGATTCTTTCGGATTGCCTGCTGAACAGTACGCCATTCAAACCGGACAACATCCCGCCATAACGACCGAACAAAACATCGCGCGCTACCGTGATCAGCTCGATAAATTGGGCTTCTGCTACGATTGGAGCCGTGAGGTGCGAACGTCATCGCCCGATTATTACAAGTGGACGCAGTGGATTTTTAAACAACTGTTCGACTGCTACTACGACAACACATCGAAAAAAGCAGAACGCATCAGTAAGCTCATTCAAACCTTTGAAACATCTGGTAATGCTGGAGTATCTGCTTGTACGGATTGCGAAACCCATTTTTCAGCAGCCGAATGGAAGGCCTTTAACGCTCAAGAACAGGAAGCAATCCTTCAAGAATACCGCTTGGCATTTTTGGCAGACAGCTGGGTAAATTGGTGTCCCGCCATGGGTACCGTACTAGCCAATGATGAGGTGGTAAACGGAGTTTCAGAGCGTGGAGGTCATCCTGTTGAACAGAAACTCATGCGTCAGTGGTCCATGCGCATCAAGGCCTACGCCGATCGCTTACTCACCGGGTTGGATACCGTCGATTGGACGGATTCCATCAAAGACATGCAACGCAATTGGATCGGTCGCTCTGAAGGTGCTGCAGTGCGCTTCAAGGTGCAAGGTCATGACGAAGAAATTGAAGTGTTCACTACGCGTCCCGACACCATCTATGGGGTTTCATTCATGGTGCTCGCACCCGAACATCCATTGGTAGATCAGATCACCACAGCCGAATCCAAAGAAGGTATCGATCACTACAAAAAGATTTCAGCCCTCAAAACTGAACGCGATCGTCAATCCAACGTAAAAAATATCTCAGGTCAATTTACAGGGGCCTATGCCATCCATCCCTTCAACGGTTCGCAGGTGCAAATCTGGATCGGCGATTATGTCCTGGCTTCTTATGGAACAGGCGCCGTGATGGCCGTTCCGTGTGGCGATCAGCGCGACTACGATTTTGCGAAACATTTTAACCTGGAGATCACCAATATTTTCGATAACGTCGATATTTCAACAGAGGCCTACACCGAAAAAGATGCGCTCATTGCACATTCCGAATTCCTCAATGGACTGCCCGCAAAGGCAGCAATCAAAAAGGCGATTGAAGAAATTGAAGCACGGGGCATTGGTTTCGGTCGAGTGAATTTCCGCCTGCGCGATGCCGTATTCTCTCGCCAACGCTACTGGGGAGAACCTTTCCCAGTGTACTACGAAAATGAACTTCCTCACTTGGTCGACGATCAATTTTTACCGATTGAATTGCCCGAAGTGGACAAATACCTTCCAACCGAAGATGGCGAACCACCCCTCGCACGGGCAGAGCGCGACGCCTGGAAATGGTTTGCCGGTGACCGCATGGAACACAACACCATGCCAGGATGGGCGGGAAGTTCGTGGTACTTCTTGCGCTACATGGATCCGAATAACACCCAAGAATTTGCAGGCAAAGACAAGCTCGAGTACTGGCGCGAAGTGGATTTGTACATCGGTGGTTCAGAGCACGCAACAGGACACTTGCTCTATTCCCGTTTCTGGACAAAATTCCTCTATGACCAAGGCTACATTCCATTCGATGAGCCATTCCGTAAGATGATCAACCAAGGGATGATTCTCGGCCGCAGTTCATTCGTGTACCGCGTTAGTCATACGAACACCTTCGTTTCAGCCTCCCTTAAAGACCAATACGAAGTGACGCCCCTTCACGTCGATATTTCACTCGTTGACAACGACAAACTCGACATCGAAGGCTTCAAAGCGTGGCGCGCAGAATTTGCCAATGCGGAGTTCATTTGTGATGCCGACGGATCTTACCTCTGTGGCCACGAAGTCGAAAAAATGTCCAAGTCGAAATACAACGTGCAGACGCCAGATGAGTTGGTCGACAAGTTCGGTGCCGATACCTTGCGCATGTACGAAATGTTCCTCGGACCCTTGGAACAAAGCAAGCCATGGGATACGAAAGGCATCAGTGGGGTTTACAACTTCTTGCGCAAATTGTGGCGCTTGTTCTACGACCAAAATGGAAATCTCTTGGTGACCAACGAAGCGCCAAATCCAGAGTCCTTGAAAACTTTGCACCGCACCATCAAGAAAATTTCCGACGACCTCGATCGCTTCTCTTTCAACACGGGCGTTTCCAACTTCATGATTTGTGTCAACGAACTCACCGAACAGAAGTGCCGCAACAAACAGATCTTGAGTGAATTGAGTATCTTACTTTCGCCCTACGCACCGCACATCGCCGAAGAATTGTGGTCCGTATTGGGCAACGAGGCAGGTACGGTGGGCACACAAGCTTTCCCAGTATTCAACGAAGCTTACTTGGTCGAATCCAGTTTCTCTTACCCTGTTTCCTTCAATGGCAAGATGCGCTTCAAGGTCGATCTCTCCCTCGATTTAACGGCCAAGGAAGTCGAATCCCATATCATGTCAATGCCTGAAACGGCCAAATGGCTCGACGGTGCCGCACCGAAGAAAGTCATCGTGGTTCACGGCCGCATCGTAAACATGGTGCTCTAGAAGCAAGGGCTACAGTTTTTTAAAGGTCTTTTGGGCATTCCCCCTTTGGGGTCGGGCTTTTCGCTGCAATCTTTTTTAATCAAAAAAGGATTTCCGCTGCTATCCCTAATGCGGAGGAATTTAGATAAAGAAGGTTTCGTAATACGATGTAGGAAATCAAAAAATAGATTTAAAAATCATGGGGTAGTTTAACACCCACGATCATTCATCAAACCAAACGTAATATTAAGTGCAAGTATATAAACTGTTTGACCCCGATGGGGTCATTGGCCTTTAGGGAGGGCTTTTGGTTACAAAGATTCGACCCCGATGGGGTCGGTTAATCTAAGTTAACTCGATTGGATATAAACATGAAGGTGGATTTAGTCGGACAACAATGATTACGAATGTTTGGTGAGTTGACACTCAGCAATAAAAAAATAAAAATCCCCTCATGGAGGGGCAAGGGGTGGTTTATACATGCTTCCTAAGCTATAACGCAGGTGTCAATACCAGAGAAGTTCACTGAAATTAGCTTTTGATATTCCGCCCCAGCCGCTTTTCTGCAGCGACGGACGCAGCAATCAAATTTTGAATTATTCGTAATCCTTGGCTTCGAGTCTGCTGCCGCACCTCACGAGCCGAGGTGGAGTCACCCAATTCGTAATTAGTAACTCGTAATTAGTAATTATATTGGCACATCCTTTGCAAATCTCTCGCCCAACAAAAAAACATAACATGAAAAAGTGGATGTATCCCGTTGTTTTGGTGGCTATGACCTCCATGATGACAAGCAGTACCGAAGTGACTTATCCTTCTGTCACCAATGGTGCTTTTCAAGTCGGTGAAAAATTGCGCTATCGCGTCACCTATGGCTTTGTCGATGCAGGTGAAGCGGTGCTGGAAATAAAATCGACCACCAAAAAAGGCCAGAACCGCGATCTATTGCACGCCGTCGGAACAGGTAAAACACTCGGTGGATTCAATGCTTTCTTCAAAGTCGAAGATACCTACGAAAGCTACATCGATAAAAAAGGAATCTTTCCATGGTTCTTTGTGCGTCGTGTCGATGAAGGAGGCTATAAAGTCAGCCAAGATTACGCCTTCAAGCACGACAAAGCAAAAGTCGACAACGGAAAAGGAAAAGAGTTCAAAGTGCCAATGGCGATTCAAGACATGGTCTCGGCGTTCTATTATGCACGCACTTTGAATTTCAAAGACATGAAAAAAGGAAAGACCTTTGAGTTCAAATGTTTCATGGACGATGAGATCTATACCCTAAAAATAAAATATGTGGGCGATGAGCAAATTCATATCCGTAAAGGAAAATTCAACTGCCATAAATTCGTCCCCGTAGTGCAAACCGGTAGGTATTTCAAGAGCGAAGACGATGTGAATTTCTGGGTAACCAATGACGCGAACAAAATTCCAATCTTGGTCAAAGCAAAAATTCCTGTGGGTGTGGTGAAAATGCACCTCGTTGAATGGAACGGATTGAAGAACGAACTAAAAAGCAAGGTAAACGATTAATCATCTGATAAAGAAGGCACTAAGGCGCTTTTTTTTATGGCTAAACCTAAGTTCTTTACG
>JBILBT010000221.1:0-5254 GCA_044353545.1 Crocinitomicaceae bacterium
CGAATTACGAATTACGAATTAGCCTTACAGGATAAAATTTACCAAGGAAAAATGTGAATGTATAGCACTCGAGATAATTTATAATTTTTCCTTCCTAAAAATATGATGACAAGCACCACGATTAGCGTTGTGTAGAATGTTGAAAGTGATGGAAATGCATAGTGTAAAGTAAAAAAAGTAATGATACCCTCAAGGATGGCAAGTCCATAACTTAAATACATTGCACCGATAAAATATCCAGGTTCTCTGTCGTAACGGTAATTGCATTTTTCACATACATCATTCATGACAGGTAAATTGAATAAGCTCACATGTTGTTTGAAAACGTGTCCTTGACTGCAGTTAGGACATTTTTCTTTATACACGTTGAGAATAAAACTTCCTTTTTTGTCGCTCTTTTTCATACATCAAAGTTAGTTGGTGAAAATTAGATTCAGCAATAATATCACTCTTTTAATGGTACGATTAGGACATTTTTGTGTTTTTAATCATGAAGAATGAATTCAGGATTTTTTGAAATTACTTTCAGATGCTTTGCGGTTATTTCTATCAATTTCTCCGCATAAGTTGTGCTTTTATTCCTCTCCGTCCAATATTTCAAAATCTCACGACGCTACTTGGCAGCCGTTTCAGTCCAGACTATTTTCCTTTTAGCCATTCAAGGTCATTTTTGTCTAAATCATTTTGAGATATTGTTCGACCATTTTGAATGTCAGCTTCACTCATTTCGAGCATCAACTTTTGCTCTTTAGTCAATTTGATTTTTTCATTTTCAACTGCACTTTTATCAACCAAACGAAGCAAAGCCATCAAATAATCTTTATCTGATATTGCAAGTAGTTTGTCAATAATTCCATTTCTAATTCCATCAACTTGAGCCATTTCTTTTTTATTTCTACTAAGGCAATACTTCGTTCTAGTTTTTCCAAATACCCTTTAACGGTTTTCAGCTACCCGAAGGGCGGGACTTTTACCACAAAACTTGATTTGAAAAGCAAAAGTTTGATTAACCACAAAACTGTCTTTGGAACACGAAACTCCGCCTTTTGGGTAGTTGCTGTTATATGTTGTTTTTTGTGTCAATACTCGTTATTATATTTTTTAACTCGCTGGTAATTTGCATTTTTAATGTTTGAATGCTATCAATCTCAAAAATCTCTAATGATGCGACCTGTTTTTTTTCCGGAAAATTTTTACCTACAAATAGCCTTTTTGTCTCTGACATTCCAAAAAAAGCAAAATACACATTTTTGTAGTACAGATTTATCCATGGTATTCCACAGTATGTTTTATTGTTGATGATTTTTTTGTTAATCTCATATTTAAAGATAATTTCATCTGAAATTTCGCCAAGTATTTTTTCCATGAAATCGTTCAATTTAATTAAAGACTCTGTCAGTTCATCATCGATTGCAAAATAAATTGTTTTTTTAGTAGTGGTTCCGGTATGTAAAAATTGAGGATTATTTTTCAATTCGAAAATTAGGCCCATGAAATCATTCGGTTTAATTGGACTTTCTCTGGGTCTGTAGAGAATTCTTTTAAAATTCTCTACATCAAATATTTTTAAATTGCTTTCAGCTTTTTCTCCATATAATTCATCTTGAAAAACATTGGATAGATCAGTGTATAAAGCAACAAGTTGATCGATATTTGGCAAGCTATTTTCATCATGATAGAATAATGAATTGTCAATTGTCGATATTGTCTTTTCCAATTTCAATGCGTTTTCAATTGACACGTGCATACGTAAAATTGAAAAGCTCTGAATGATTTTTGAAACCTCTTGTGCTGTTAATTTTCCGTCCACCAAACTTGTCCCAATAGTATCCAAAAAACTATTAAATATTTTTAACTTTTCTTCATAAACTACAGATGATTTAGTTAGGTTTTCTTGACTTTCTGTTTGATTAGAGAGTAAAATAAGAGTAATGATTGTTGTTAAAATTGCTCCAATAACTCCGCTGTTAATATCCTGAATTATTTTCGGGATCAACTGATCGTTTATGTCATTAATTACCATAACTGTTAACGAAATGCTTAATGCTAACAAAAGGTAAAACCAATATTTTTTGAATCTTTTCATTTTGACTTCTTATTTAAAATAAAATATAACGGCGTTCCCGCGCTAGGCTTTAGCGGCAGTATTCGTGTTCTGCGTTCTGTCCCTCGAGCGAAAAACCACGCAAGCGAGAAAGAACGAAACATCTACTAAGCTCACTGCCATTAAGCTTAGCGTGTGTTGGTGTTTCGTTATTTTTTATTTTTTTTCATTGATTGTTTAATCAAACTCAAAATATATTCTAAATCTTCATCGCTATCAATTTGCAATTCATAATCACCATTGCCCCAATGTCCGGTTGTAGAAACATCTCTAGTAATTTTCTTAGAATCATCAAGCTCTCCTTTACTCAAATTTATCCACATTTTAAGAGCCTTTTTCTGCGGATGAATATCAACTATATTTTTCCCTGAAACAAAAGCAATGTATTTTTTCTTTGGTTTTATTTCTATGTTATCAAAATTCAGAATTGCTCCTTTTAATTTTTGATAAAGTTCAATTATTTCATCACTTGCAATTTCAAGATGTTCTTGTTCCGAATAAACAACAATTTCTTTTGCAACTGTTTCGAATGTTTCATCTGTTTTTGAAATGGTCTTAATGCTTTCTTGTGCTCCTGCTTTTTGAATTTGGTCATAAGAAACAGTATCGTTATCAAATCGTTTAACTTCCCATAATTCAATTGGTAAATCTTTGAAATTTATCGCTTCACGTTGATAATTTGTAAATCCAGGTGAAATAAACATTACTCGAGATTGCGACCAATCAACATCGGCACGTTTCAATAATTTCCCTTGTTTTTCATTGTATTCAAGTATAAAGTCAGCTTTATTGTTAAGCATTAGTGATAAATAAGCATAACCTTGGTCAATTACACTGAAATTCTTGTCTCTTTTATATTCGATGATTACAAAAGAATTTGAGTCATAATCAAAAGCTAATGTGTCTATTCGAAAATTGTTTAACGCAAATTCAGATTTCACGAAGTCTAGACCGAAAATAAGTTTTAAATTTTGTTCCGTTAAATCTTGAATTTCTTTTTCAAGTTTAAATGTTTTTTCCTTGATATACTCAAGTTTCTTATCAATTTTATATAGTGCCATATTTCAATTATTTTACTGTTAGTATGTCTATTTATAATGAATGCCAACGGTTTGCAGCTACAAGAAGTTGACGATTTCGGAAACGAAAACTGTCTGCCACCACTGAACTTGAAACGAAGCACAAATGTTCAATTAACCACTGAACCACCACTTTTGGGTAGGTGCTGTTACAGGCTAGTGTTCTTTCATCCTATGATTTAATGTGAAATAAATCATCGATAATTTGTCTTCCTTTTTCCACTCTATCTTCTATATCAAATCCTTCAAATTGGTGGATTGCATATTCTGTGGGTATTTCGTTTTGATAAATTACATATTTGTCATTTAAACACTCTATCTCTATCTCTGAATTTCTTATTTTAAGCTTCTCACCTTGATATGCAAACTCTCCTAATGTCAGCTTTCCAACAAAATCTGACAGTGTATTTAATGTATAAAGTGTGGTATCCCAATTTCTTCCACCTAAGCTTTTTTCTGTATTCATCATAATTATTTCATACGGTTTTTCAGCTAGGTTTCTCCAATAATACATTCCAAAATTTCCTTGTCTCATTGGACTGTATTTTATAATATAAAATCGCCAATCTTTAATCGTTTTGCTGTTTTCAAGATATTCTTTGACAAGTTGTTCTATGTATTCATTGTTAATCTCAGATTCTTCAAGTTCAAACAATAGTGAGTTTAGTGTTATTAATGTTTTATCAAAACCTTGTCGCTGTTTTGTTGGGTGAAATAAATCAAACCATACTGATTCATTACTTTTTGCACCAATTTGATAACGCCAGGATATTAATTGAGAATAATCCCCAATACTCAACAATGCTCTACTTATTAAGTCTTTGGTGCAATTATCAAATAGTAATCGGAATTTTTTGAAGTTACTGCTATTATTCAAATCGACAACAGCAATGCAGCCTTTTAATAAAGCATGATCTTCCAAATGATATAATTCGTCTTCTAATTGAGAATTAGTTTCCAACCATTCTATTTTCTTTCGTTCTTCTTCTTTTTGCCTTACGTTAAACCCAAGGTCTCCTTTCTCGGCGATTGGAATTTCCCCTGTAAGAATAATAATTTCAGTTTCAGATAATAAGGTTTTCATTCGTTCATCACGAATTTCATCTGAAGAGTTCCAAATCAAATTTCTGATTATCCTTAATCTGCGTTTAAACTGGTCTTCTGAAACCGAATCTTTGTTCTGAAGGTATGTAACAATAGAATAAATCAACAAAATTTTGTTCAATGGAAATTTTCTGTTTCTACCGACATATTCTCCGTAATTGTCCAAACACTCCCTGAAGATATTCAGTTCCTCCTGGTAAATTTTGACTTTCCCGGTTTCATAAACCTGTTTTGAGAAAATCGTTTCGAAAAAATCTAAAATATTTAGATTAAGCCAACAATCAAATGAACTTTTCAGATATAGAATGTTTTCTTTAGCATTTTTATTTTCACTGCTGTATAAGATTTGTGCAAGTTTAAATTCGTCTTTCTCAATCGGGAGACCGGCTTTATAGGAGATAATGTCACAAATGAAATGAAAATAGCGCATAAATTCATCATCAATTATATTGTTGTCACCGCGAAAAGGGAACAGCATATCTGTCCATTCAATATCAAACTTGTGATTGATTTGTTTAGAAAGTTCTTCAGAAGTATTTTTAATAATTTCTTCAAATTCGGCTTTGAAATGTTCGAAATGTGTTAATGGTTTGCCGCGAGAGTTCATTTTTATGTATAAATCATCGGTAAGCCCCATTTCGGAAAGCGGTAAAAAATAGAAGCTAATATTCTTTTTTGTTACCAATGATTGCCATAAGTCCGCGTTATTGCTGAATTTTTTATGAATGGCATCTAACATAACCAGCATACTTTGAATTGTCGGATCATTTTTCCATTCGTAAGGATACCAAGCTTGGTCTTTAATGGCAACTGATAATTCATCGTTGGAGAAATCGGGAGAATATTTAACTAACTCCTGACAAAAATCACGGGAGCTGAACCGTGTAGCATATGAAAAGTTGTTCAGAAAATTATATTCTGCCAGTTCTATATTTTCTTTTTTGGCAATATACCAATGTAACAAAAA
>JBILBT010000222.1:0-5217 GCA_044353545.1 Crocinitomicaceae bacterium
GCGCTACCTGTTAAAGCAAGTAAAACTCCATTTGAAGCGACCTCAACCGACATGAAATTTGTTAGCGCCGTGATTGAATTTGGACTCTTGCTGCGCAACTCAGAATTCAAAGGCCAAGCAAGTTACGACCATGTGATTGAAACCGCAGAAAAGGCCTTAGGCAATGAAAAGAATGACTATCGCTCTCAGTTTATCCGCTTGGTTCGCATCGCAGAATCGTTGCCAAACACGCGATAATATTGTTCAAAAAAGATGTATAAAACTTTTAAGTAAATTCTTTTTGTTTTCGATGTGAAACTTAATTTTGAAGAAAAAACTTAAGCTATGAAATTCTTCATTGATACTGCAAACCTCAACGACATAAAAGAAGCAAATGACCTTGGTATTTTGGATGGTGTTACTACCAATCCATCTTTAATGGCAAAAGAAGGCATTACCGGACAACAAAACATTCTTGATCATTATGTTGCCATTTGCAAGATCGTGGATGGCCCTGTTAGCGCGGAGGTTATTGCAACAGATTTTGAAGGAATGGTGCGTGAAGGCGAACATTTGGCGACATTGCACAAGAATATCGTCGTGAAAATTCCAATGATTCCTGAAGGAATTAAAGCCATTAAATACTTTAGCGGAAAAGGCATCAAAACAAACTGTACCTTGATTTTCTCAGCTGGACAAGCTTTGCTTGCGG
Organism: Crocinitomicaceae bacterium; assembly: GCA_044353545.1. Taxonomy (GTDB): domain Bacteria; phylum Bacteroidota; class Bacteroidia; order Flavobacteriales_D; family Crocinitomicaceae; genus M0103. The sequence continues at coordinate 692 of JBILBT010000222.1, forward strand.
CAAAGGCTGGTGCAACATACATCTCTCCATTTTTAGGACGTTTGGATGACGTATCCACAAACGGTCTTGACTTGATTGCTCAAATTCGTTTGATATACGACAACTACTCATTTAACACTCAAATTCTTGCAGCATCTGTGCGTCATCCAATGCACATTATCAACTGTGCAGAAATTGGCTCCGATGTTATGACAGGTCCATTGAGCGCCATCAAGGCTTTAGCAAAACACCCATTGACAGATTTGGGCTTGCAACAATTTTTGGCAGATCACGCGAAGGGGAACGGGTAAGTTTTAGTTATGAGTTACTAATTACTAGTGACGAATTACTAGTGACGAATTACTAGTGACGAATTACTAGTGACGAAGTAAAAATCAACCACGAAATCCGCTGATTTTAAACCATAACTGAATGTTTGCCATTGGGAAGTGAAATTCAAAAGATTGCTAAGCTAACTAAGAGGTCCTTTGGTCAATTGAAAAATGGCCAAAACATCGATGTGTTCACCCTGCGAAACAGCAGCGGTTTGGAAATCTCCATCACCAATTTCGGGGCAACTGTTCAATCCATCAAGGTTCCCACAAAAGATGGGCTACTTCTCGATGTCGCCTTGGGTTTTGAAACGGTACAAGATTACGAAGCTGCTTTCGCTAAGGGCTCTTCCCCCTATTTTGGTGCAGTCATTGGACGTGTTGCAGGTCGCATACATCGAGGGAAATTCACCTTGAATGGCAAGACTTATTCTTTGGATTGCAATCTCGGCAATGATCATCTTCATGGAGGAAAAGAAGGATTTAGTGCTGCCGTTTGGACGATTGTTTCAAGTTCAGATTCTGAAAACCCATCCATCACATTGCAATTACTCAGCAAAGGAATTGACTGCAATTATCCTGGAGATGTCACTGCGGAAGTGTGCTACACCCTGCACGAGGACAAGCGCATTTCCATCGTTATGAACGCCACAAGCACCGAAGATACTGTCCTCAATTTAACCCAACACAGCTACTTCAATCTGAATGGACATTCTAAAACGCTCGAAAAACATGTCTTGCAAATTGATGCTGATTATATTTTGGATGTTGATTCGGAACTTATTCCAACCGGGGAAAGCGTTTCATTAACAAATCATCCACTCGACTTTAAACTTCCGAATGAATGTCCTTCAGCCATTGATCACAGCTTCATTGTAAAAAAGGATACAATTCCTCAAGCGATACTGCACAACAAACAAAACGGGCTAAGTTTATCCGTACAAAGCAACCAAGAAATCCTGCATGTGTACATTGGTGGTGAGACCGACATTCTCGGAAAAGATACCCAAAAATACCATCAGCATAGTGGAATTTGCTTTGAAACACAAGGATATCCAGACGCGCCCAATCACCCGAATTTTCCGAGCATTGAATTGCGAAAGGGAGAACAATATCGAAATGAAACAATTTTCTCTTTTCAAGTTTAAGATTGTTTACTTTTAGTCATACAACATCCTGTTTTCCATGAGAAATTCCCAATTTAATACACTCGCTATATTCCTGCTTTCGGTTATGCTTTTCGAGTCATGTAAAAATGAAAAACCAGGATTCTCATCTCAAAAGAAGAAGACGGAAAAAATTAATATTGAAACTCCACAGAATAAATCCAAGCAAGTAGAGCAGGAAAGCTTTGACATGACGAATCCAGCATTCATGATGGGAACAAACATTGGTGCGATTTTCAAAACCTACTACAAAGTCGGCGATTTCAATAAAATGATCACATATACTGCTTCTTCCACCATTAAAAAATACGGACAAGAAAAATTAAGGAGCATCTACCGCAACCTTGACCTCGGTTTCGACATGAAATTCAAGAACATGACGACCGAAGGAAATGAAAAGATCTTACACTATGAGGTTGTCATCAATGCCACAAAAATGGTAAAACGACTGCACGTTGTCATAGAAAACGACACAGCGCGAATTGTACCTCAGCATTTGGAAAAATCAGACATTTTTGAGTAGAATTAAAAATGAAGGATGAATAATGTAGGATGAATAATGTAGGATGAATAATGAAGGATTAAAATTCAGGTTCAAACAGCTCTTTTCATTCAATCCTTGTAAATTCTGACCATCCAATGCGTGGTGTCTTTTACTACAACAAGAAAATATACCCCTGCTTGCAAGTTTCCTAATCCAGTGATATGTCCGTCCTGAATACAATTCTGCTCAAAAACCAACCTTCCTGCCGCATCTAAAATGCTGCACGATTGAGGCATTATTCCTTTTACAAACAGTTCATCCTCAAAGGGTATTGGATAGATTATCAGTGTCGAATCTGCATCGTCAATCTCTAAAAACCCAACGGTAATTTCCTGAGCAAGGGTATCACTCTGACACAAATCAGATTCAGCGATGAGTGTTACTGAATACACCCCCGAAGTGGTGAATTGATGTCCGGGTGACTGAACAGTCGATTGTGTCCCATCTCCAAAATCCCAGTAAAAAGATACCGCATTCGTGCTGCTATTCGCAAATTCAACCAAGGCATTGGGCAAGGTTGCAAAATAAGTACTTGGGGTGAAGGCTGCTGTTGCGTTTGGCTGAATCACGAAGTTTACATTTTGGGATGTTTCATTGCTCCCGAAAGCATTGCTTGCAGTGAGATTAATTGTACAAAACCCGTTCGTTTGTGGTGTAAACCATGTTTCTACAGCTGTCGCATTCGAAAAAGTGCCTTCGTTAGATGACCATGAAAATCCGGTCGCATTTAATGAGCTATTCACCAATAGAACGGAATCTCCTTCACAAACGTTTTGCGATTGAACCGTAAATCCTGCCACCGGAGGTCCTTGCTGACATTGATAGGTGGCATTGAATCCTGGCTTCGTGGTGGAAATGTCTGAAGTAAAACGAAAGGTCAAGGCTCCTGTAGATGACACAAAGTTTCCTGGTGAATTCATCCCTGTAAATGGACTTCCTGCTATTTGCGGAGAAGAAACACTTGGGCCATCATAGACATAGAGGTAATCGTACCCCGATTCGACTTCAAAACTGGAAAAGTTCACTGCGATGGATGAGGCTCCCGACGGTGCAAGAGTCCAGGTATAAGATTCATCATTGTAGTAGTTCTTCTCTGGTCCTCCAAAATCGTGGATGATTCCTGCACAAGGTTCTACATAACAATCGGTAAGGTAATCTTCAATTGTATTCCACATCGCAGCATATCCCCCATCATAACCGAGTGCCCAGATCCCAATGCCAGCAATTCCACTCCGACGAATGTGCGCCAAGCGTTCCGCAAAAGCAGTTTCCTTGGTTATAAAACATTGCTTGGGAATTCCACCACTGAGAAAACCATAGTGGTCAGATCGGCAATCGCTTCGATAGGTATGATTGGCGGTAGAATAATTCCCGGATGCATTAGCCCGCACAGTTGAATACGTTCTTGCCACCCCAGATGCCGTTGTTGCCGACGGAATTGACAGCGATGTCGTCGACCATTCACGCCCATAATAGGGCAATCCCATGACCAATTTTTCAGCAGGACAGCCATCGTGGAGGTAATCTGTAATCGTGCGGGATAGTGTATAGTTGTAGCTTGTACCGAAATGATACAAAGGATCTTCAGGTCCTGCCGTTGCGCTATTGGTGTAATAGTAATCGTAGCCCATCACCACATATTGATCTACCTCCGGCTCCATAATGGAAAAGTTAAACACGGAATTCCAATCGACGGCATAGAGTACGGTGCTGACTTCTGATCCGGGAATCGCGGCATGCATCTGATTCGCGAGATCAACCATGAAATTCGCGAAGTTCACGGATTGACTTGTTGGAATTCCTTCAAAATCAATATTCACCCCGTGTGCTCCGCGAGCAGAAATGAGGTTGATTAGTTGTGTGATTAGGTTTTGCTTTGATGTTGCACTGTTTAAGAACGTTGAATGTCCTGAGAACAAGGTAACACACAATGTTACCTTAACACCTTGATCTAAGGCTGTATTTACTACTGCACTTGTTGACCAACCATGTGTTGAAATGGGATTTCCACTTGCGGGATCCACCTCATAACTGAAGAAACACAAATGACTCAATAAATCCCAACGGTAATTGGTATACGCACTGCCCATCCAGTATGGGTGCCAGCCGTAAACGGTGTAATCGAGCTGGCAATTCAGTTTGTCTTCGGGCACAGAATGTCGATCGGCATTTTTTTCATAGTCTGCTGCCATTGTTTTTCCAGTCGAATTGTAGCGTTCGAGTTCCTCTTGATGGATGGACTGTGAAAAAACGGATGTAAATAATGTAAAGTGTGCAGCAAGAACTGCTGCGAGCTTGGATTGTGGTTTCATGTATAAAAGTTTAACTACTCTAAGATAGGGCAGTTAAACGGAACATCCAAATTAAGATCGATCTTCTTCGAACAAAACTTTTGTGTAATGCTTCAACGATCTCAATACCAATGAAATCGACAAAGCCACTCCGATCATTATGCCATGATTCATTGTAAACTGCACTTCACCACTTGTAAACCATGTGCGCAGA
>JBILBT010000223.1:0-5194 GCA_044353545.1 Crocinitomicaceae bacterium
GCATACCGTTTTTCAAACTTTTCCATCACTGATGGGCTTTCTCAAAGTTCAGTCACATGCATTCTTCAAGACGACAACCACGCTTTGTGGATTGGCACGCAGGATGGATTAAATCGCTTTGACGGCACGCAGTTTGAGGTGTTTTCTTCCGAAGACAGCGATGGATTAAAAAGTGAATACATCAAGTGTGGAATTAAAGCGAACGATGGGCGTTTGTGGTTTGGAACAACGAATGGACTAAGTGTTTTTGATCCGACCACAGAGCGATTTACCTACCATACCATACCGGGAAAAATAGCCCTTCAGATAGAGGGAATTTGCATAGATCAACAAGGTGTTTTTTGGCTGGCCACCTCAGGAAAAGGGGTGCTTTCATTTATCCCAAAAACAAAAAAATTCAAAGAACACAGCGCACTTTCTGCATCGCGACGCATACATGGTGTTTATAACGCATTGGACGGCGGAATTTTTATTGTTACAGAAGATAAAGGTGTGTTTTTGTCTGATGAAAATAAAACGCGCTGTAAACAACTTATTCTTCCTGCTTCGACCCAGCAAAACAGCATACAACGTATTGTGACAACCGCGAAAGGACAAACCTACTTTTGTACGAGTCAAGGGGTATTTGAATATATTTCAGGAAGCCAAAAACTCATTTTCCCAGCATTTACCCAACTCAATATACAATGGGGAGTGGTTTCAGTAAGCGATTTGGTGCAAACGGATGATGGAACAACGTATATCGTTACTTCTGGACAAGGATTATACACCTTGTATTCAAATGGTGTAATTGCCAAAAGCGCGCATGATTTACTTCAAAAAAACGCACTGTTGTTTAATGATATAAATGTGCTTTTTTTAGACGATTCGGGTACTTTTTGGGCGGGTACAAAGCGTGGACTTTCTGGATTTGACCCAACAACACAGGGGTTTTTAGGGATTGGTCCCAGTGCAGATTTATCACAAGGAATTCCCAAACCCAACGTGTGGAGTTTTGGTGAGGACAAAAATAAAAATTACATCTTCGTAGGTACCGATTTGGGCATTTCACGTAGAAATAGAACAACAGGAACCTTCGAACAATTCAATCGTCCCGACATCAATACAACAGTTGGTGAAGGCGATGAAACAGCTGTTCTTTCGATGCATGTGATAGATCAAAATCATGTTTTAGCAGGTTGTGCTGACGGATTATATGAGTTAAAAATCAACAACGGTGTAGGATATACATTCAAACGGCTAAATCTTCAACCGGAAAAAACCCTTTTACGGCACAACAGAATTTACAGCATAGTTCACTGGAAGGATCAGAAATATTTTTTAGGAACAAAGGCCGGGGTCCTACTTGTTGATTTAAAAACGAAAGAGCTTACCGCCTTTGAACATCGCGCGAAACACCCAAAGGAATCTATCGCATCAGGCGTTTGCCGAGTTGTGTACAAGGACAATTCTGGTAAAATTTGGTTTGCGACCAGTTCAGGAGAATTGAGTGTGCTTACCATTCGAAACGGCAAACCAAGTATTCGTCCTTACGAACACAACGCATTGTTTCTGAAGGCATCTAAGGATTACATCAGCTCAATTTGTCAAACAGGACCACATGAATATTGGTTTGGAACAATTGGTTCAGGGCTGATGAAATGGAATGAACAGACGAAGAAACTTGATGTTTTTCAAAAGAAACAAGGGCTTCCAAACAACGTCGTGTATGGGGTATTGAAAGCAGACAGCAAACACTTGTGGTTGAGTACAAACAAAGGTTTGTGTCGCTTTGATATGTATGGCAGCAAGTGTGTGAATTACACTGAACGTGACGGTTTAATGAGCAATGAATTTAATATTGGTGCATACTTCAATAGTAAAAATGGAGAGCTCTATTTTGGAGGAATTTATGGGTACAATTATTTTCTACCAGAAAAGCTCTCGTTAAAAACAAAAGATGTTTCAGTAAAGATTGTCAAGTTTAAACTTGATAAAGGTTGGTTGTTGCCCGGAGATGCTGGTTCTCCATTGAAGAAGCCGATTTCTTTAACCGACTTAATTACCTTGCGCTACAGGCAGCGTAGTTTTTCTGTGCGCTTTCAACCATCCAACCTAGGTCACCCCGACCTGATTAATTACAAATACATTTTGGAAGGGGCTGATGAGGGAGAGATGCTTATCGGTTCAACGAATGAATTGCGCTTTAGCTCACTGTCACCAGGGACTTACGTTTTAAAGATTTATGCACGCATCGGTGAAGGACCTTGGAGCAAAACACCAGCCACACTCTCCATTGAAATTAAGTCTCCGTTTTGGGCTACATGGTGGTTTATTGCAATAATTAGTGTGCTCTTGGCTGTTGCTATTCGCATTTTCGTGCGTGAACGAATCAACTCTGCCCGTCGTGATCAGGTGCGTTTGGAAATGAAAATTGCCGATCGTACACGAGAAATACGTGCGCAAAACGAAAAAATTGAAAACCAACGCAAGCTTCTAGAACAAGAAAAAAACAAAGTTGTAGAGCAACAGCGCTTGCTGCAAATAGAGAAGGACAAGTCCGAAAAATTACTTAAAAATATTATCCCTGAATCTACCGCTGAGGAGCTTAAAAACCTTGGGCGTTCCAGTGCCCGTGCCTATAAAACAGTGTCTGTATTGTTTACCGATTTTGTTGGATTTACAAAGGCCGCAGAACGAATGACACCAACAGAGCTGGTGGGAAAACTCGATGTTTATTTTAGAAAGTTTGACGAAATTATTGTTACCAATGGATTAGAGAAAATAAAAACGATTGGCGATGCCTACATGTGTGCAGGAGGCGTCCCTGTACGCAACCTAACGAACCCTGTAGACACTTGCCTTGCCGCGCTGCAAATACAGCATTACATGGCAACACTGAAATACAATGCCATTGCCCACAACCAAGAATATTGGGATTTGCGTTTAGGAATAAATACAGGTGAAGTGACCGCGGGGGTTATTGGAAGTGAGCGCTTGGCGTATGACATTTGGGGTTCAACCGTGAATCAAGCGCAGCGCATGGAGATGCTAGGCGAACCAGGAAAAGTGACCATTACCGGCAACACATTTAAATTTATTGAACCGTATTTTGAATGCACGTTTAGAGGCAAGGCCCAATCAAAAAGCAAAGGCCTGATCGATATGTACACGGTTGATTGCATTAAACCAGAACTTTCAATCAACGGAGAAGGATTTTTGCCAAACAATCGATTCCATGAAATTGTCAACCTGCACCATTTTAGTTCCATCAACTATTACAAGGCTGAGAGACATATTATTCGTGTGTTGGAGCAAGGGCTTTCAGAAAAATTACACTACCACAGCATAGAACACAGCATAGATGTAGTAAAAGCAGTTGAACGTTTGGCGCTGCTAGAGGGAATTACCGATGAAGGCCTTTTTCTATTGAAAACAGCGGCAACCTATCACGATGCTGGATTTGTTGAACAATACGACAAAAACGAACCGATTGGTGCACGATTGGCTGAAGAAATTCTACCGAAATATGGCTATACCGAACAACACATCGGAACGATTAAAGAACTTATTTATGTAACGCAGATCCCCCACGCACCAAAAAACAAACTTGAAGAAATCATGTGTGATGCCGACTTGGATTACCTCGGTAGAGATGATTTCCACGAGATCGCCGATCGTTTGCGACGTGAGCTCCGAGAACATGGAAAGATAGACTCAGATCGTAAGTGGGATGAAATACAAATACATTTCTTAACAGCACACAGGTACTTTACAGATACAGCAATCAACACACGTCAAGAAAAGAAGCTGGAGAATATTCAAGAGATCCGCGACCGATTAGAACGCGATGAATACGACGACTGATGTTATTGTTTAAATACGAGTTACGAGTTATGAGTTACTTGTTTTGCACTTCGAAGTAAGAACAAGTCTTAAAATCTTAATACGAATTTGATCCCTTTGGGAATTTGGAATTTGATTGCTTCGCAAATTCATCGACTTGCCACTTCGAGTAAAAGTATGTCTTACCCTAATAGAAGATTTAAATTCGAAGTTGAACTTAACTCATAACTTTCAGAAGTATCTTGTCTTAATATCTTAACGTCTTAAAATCTTAAAATCTAACTAAAAAGAATGCTTTGTCCATAAGGACCCAAATCGATAGGATTGACAACCAAAGCGGGGATTCGCGCATCATTGGTGATGATGTATTGCTCGTAGTTGCTGCCCAAGGCGCTTAAAATTCCGGAACGATTTAAGTTCATGATAGCAATTAAATCAGCATCTAAGCCTACAGCATGTTTCACCACTTCTTTGTCAAAACCGCTGCTTGGTGCTAATGTTGTCGTCACCTCAATGTTGCGTTCCGAAAAAAACTTATTAGCAAAGAGAATGTTTGATTGCACTTGGTGACGCAAAAAGTCATCTGTCTCGGCTGGTGTAATGACGTGAACGCGTGAATTGAAGTATGTGGCAATATTGGCGACGATCGCTAGTTTTTGTTTTGTTTCCTTGTGTAAATCCATGGGAACGACAATGTCGTCGTAGCCCGTTTGTTTAATCCCTTTTTCCTGAACAATAATAAAAGGCACGGTAGAGCTTGTAATCACTTTTAAGGCATGACTTCCGGTTACGTGCTGCCAACCATGAGCGCCATGTGTTCCCATAAAAATTAGCTCAGAATGGTGCTCCGCGGCAAACTCACCGATGTCTTCAAAAATACTCCCGACCCGAACGGTTGGAATCAAGGTAACCCCCGATGTCTCATGAACACGAAGTACTTCTGCAAGTTGCTGCTCCGCTTTGGCAATTTGTTTTTCTTTGTTTACCACATGAAGTACGTAGATTTGAGCATTCAGCGGACGAGCAGTTGCTATCGCGTGATCAAGTGCATTTTCAGCCACCTGAGTAAAATCGTGAGGCACGATAAAGTTTTTTGTGTTCATTGGAGCGGATTTTTACCGAAAGTGATTCAAAGCAAAAGTATAAAGAAACACTGATGCAGAAGAAAACATTTGTCATTAATTTTACATAAAAATATTGCGTGTATGGCCATTATTGGTAAGCTATTAAAAAAATCAAATCAAATCAATTACAAGCGTGTGGTGAAACGAGGAAAAAGCCACGCCACTCAGCGTGAAACCCTTGTAAATCTTTTGGATTACGCCAAAAACACATCCTTTGGTTTAGCACATTTTTTTTCGAAGGTGGT
>JBILBT010000036.1:0-16117 GCA_044353545.1 Crocinitomicaceae bacterium
CTAATAATACCGAAACAAGCGGTGCGGCAGGAGAAATGCAAAATATGGCTGTATCGTCTACTTGCACTCTACCAAAACCTACTGAAATGTAGTACCAGCCGTTCGAGGTTTTTACTAAACTTCCCAGTCGAATTGTTGGTGTCACCAATGTAGGGTCCAATCGCAGTGCTAGGGTCATGAGTTGCTCGTGTTGCCGAATAAATCCCCCAATCTTTTCGCGTTCCAACTGCGCCATTGCGCGACCTGTTTCATGCTTGTCGCCTGCAGTACTTTTCGCATCGGCACTCAAGGAATCGTCTGTTTCGGCCAAGGATGCACGCATTTCCTTGTGCTTTTCATTCAAGGCATTGGTGAGCGTAGCATGAACATGTATTTTATTTAAGGACATGCGCGTAGAGTTTTTTAACAGCCTCAAGTACAGCTTCATTGGAATAGTGTAAGGCATATTCCCGAATGACTTTTCTGTCGAATGTCGCACCATTGAAAATGCGTTCCATGCCAATGGCTAAACTCAATGGATTGCGTGCTTCGACTTGAATGCCTAAGTGCGAAGGAAGGTTTGCTGCAATGCCCACTGATGTCGAAATCACAGGGATTCCACAAGCCCAAGCTTCCGCTACGACAATAGAAAATGATTCATAATCTGAATTTAAAATGAACGCATCAGAAGCGCGGTAAAAAGGGGGCAATTCCTCAGGCTGACACGGTCCGAAGAACCGAATGTGCCTGGTTAAACCTTTGGATTCAATATATGCTTTCAAGTCATCAACAGATTCATCACTCACAATGACCAGCTCAAATGTGCGGTATCCTTTTTCGTACAAAAGTGAAACTGCATCCACAATACCATATGGATTTTTCACTGTCGTATCGAGTGTTGAAATATGAAGAAAGCGGAATTTTTCGTTGTAGGAGGAGGTGGCAGGGGTAAAAAGATCGATATCTACTGGATTTGGAATCACTGCTAGTGGTGTATCCTTGAAGTAGCGAGCCAGATCCTTCTGTTGGAATTCAGAGACCGCCACAAGATGATCAATGTGCTTTCGTGTGGTTCTTGCGATGTAATGATCTTTCAGCGACCACGATTTTTGGCGTTGACGGGCAAAGATGGAACTGTGTTCGGTCACAATTAAGGGGCAATCGAATAGTTTTTTTGCTTTGACAAACAGATATCCTTTAGGAAGCAGCACATGTGCATGGATGAGGTCTACACCAGAAATCATATGGAGTCCAGCATCAAAAGCCCGGTCAATGGCCTTTCGGCGTTCGAAGAAATGTGACCCTTTGGGGTGATAAATGACAATTTCTCGCAAACGCTCATGTTGGGTTTCGACAATCTCAATTTCGGAGCAGGATTCATCCGCTACAGTGTGCAGCAAAGTCACTTGAAAGGATTGTGCGATGAGTCGCGCGTGATTCATCACAAAATTCCCTAAGAATGGCGACTTCCGATTTGGATACCAAGAACTTAATATCAAGATGTGCTGATTGTCGTGCATTCTCAGGCGAGCGTCTTGGAATAAATCGATTGCAATTGCTCTAGTGCAAAATCTATCTCTTCCTTCGTCGTATAGCGTGAAAATGAGAACCGTGCGTTTGGTCGTGTGGTGTCTGCCCCAATTCCTTCGAGTACATGTGATCCTTTCGTGGCACCTGAGGTACATGCACTACCTCCTGATACAGCAACACCTTTTAGATCCAATGTAAACAAGAGCATCGATGCCTTTTCTGTTTTAGGCAAACATACATTCAACACGGTATAGAGTGAGCGCTCAGGATCTGTTTCACCGTGGAAATATACTTCAGGGTAAAGCGTTGTGAGTCGATCGATGAGGTAGGTTTTTAAGCCCAGAATATGCGTTCGGTGTTCTTCAAGACCCTCACAAGCCATCTGCATGGCCTTCGCCAACCCTGCGATTCCAGCTACATTTTCAGTTCCACCGCGCAATCCACGTTCTTGGGAACCACCATGAATAAAGGCCTCCGCCCGAACGCGTTTGTTGATGTATAAAAATCCTGATCCTTTTGGTCCATGTAATTTATGGGCAGCACAAACGACAAAGTCTATATCGAGCTGACTCAAGTCCAATGGAATGTGTCCCATCGTTTGAACGGTATCTGAGTGTAAATAAGCCCCATGTTTGCGGCAGAGTGCACTCAGTTTTTGCAAGGGCAGTAGTGTAGCGATTTCATTGTTGGCATGCATGAGCGATACCAATGTTTTTTTACCATCGGCCAACAACTCTTCCAAATGCTCCAGGTCAACATGTCCTTTCGCATCGATGCGCACATAATCAATGATTACCTTTCTATGTTTTTTATGCACTTCAACCGTATGTCCCACCGCGTGGTGCTCAATCGTTGATGTGATGATGCGTTCAACGCCGAGGTCCAGAATAGCGGTGTTGATGGCCATGTTGTCTGCTTCGGTTCCACCTGAAGTAAATACGATTTCAGAGGGCTGGCAATGCAACAAACTTGCAATTGTTCGACGAGAAGTTTCAATAATTGCTTTGGTCTGTCGGCCATAAAAGTGAGTCGAAGATGGATTTCCAAATTGATCCTTAAGGATTGGTGCCATGACTTCAAACACTTCGGGTGCCAAGGGTGTCGTGGCAGCATTGTCCAGATATACACGCATCTGCTTTTTTTATGCGAAGATAGCAGGAAGAAATTAGAATTGCGAATTTGATCGCTGCGCAAATTTGGTCCCTGCGGGAATTTGATGCTGCGCAATTTGGAATTTGGTGCTGCGCAATTTGGAATTTGATGACTTCAGAAATAATTACGAATTACTAGTTACGAATTACGAATTGAATTTGATCCCTTCGGGAATTTGATTGCTGCGCAAATTTGAAGAATTGAAACTCGACGTTGAGTTTAACTCGTAACTCGTAATTTGAAACTCGTCATTTTTTGGAAGTCCTTTGTCTTTCAGCGCAGCGAGTCGATTGTCCTTAGTCTATCAAACTTCGAAGCTCAAAGAGCGAAGAAGTGGTCTTAACATCTTGAAATCTTAATATCTTAACGTCTCATAGAATTTGATGCTGCGCAATTGGTTGTCACTTCTTCGAGTTGCACAAAGTCTTAAAATCTTGATGTCTTAACATCTTGACGTCCAACAAATAGAAAAAGCGGCCCTTTACAGAGCCGCTTTACCTACTAACTAAACCTAACTGCGCTAAACTTAAACTATGATACTTACATCCATTTTGAAATGAATCCGTTCAGATCGGACCGAAGTGAATTAAAATTCGTTTCGAAGCCCTCTACTAGTTCTTTTTCTGCTCCGTGATACGGCACATGGCGGTGATCTACGGCAACAGGATTTTTTTCTATTTCTTTTTCCAATGTATCCTCATTGATTTTTACTTTATGAGCGATTTCATCGATGTTGTTGCGTTGAATAATAAGTTGGTTTTGGTATTTTTCCAACTCACCCAAGATGTCATGTTTTGAGTTTTTTGATGCCAATTCGCCCAATCGTCCTTCAAGAATTTTAATCTCATCCTTGTAGAAATCAAGCTTACTCGTGAACTCGCGATTCTCTTCGTGTTGTTGGTAAATTGGTGCTGGCTTGCTCATAACTTTTATTTTTAATTATTTGATATTCATTGTGTTGTTCTACATTGCAAAGATTCCTTTTTTGTTCTTCATGAAATATGACTATCATCATACGAAGTGATGATACATGTCAGATCATCGGTGACAACAGTCCATTTGGACCTCTTTCTGTGGCTTTTTACATTCTTTTGCGACTTCAGACTTCTTGGTCATCTTAATGGCTGGTGAAATGTAGGGGATGTTCAAGTTCATTCCGCGAAGACATACAAGCAAGCCAACGATTGTCAGTACATAAGGAATGTAAGCATTGATACGTTGCTGAAACGAGCGATTTATTTTGTTGGCTGCAATACCCACAAACATCATGGCAGGCATAGTTCCAAGTCCGAAGGCCACCATTGCTGAAGCCCCATTCCATGGAGAGCCACCGGTTACGGCATTCATCAATGCGATAAATACCATTCCGCAAGGTAAGAGTCCGTTTACGGAGCCTAGAAGCAAGAGCTTGAATGGAGAATCTGACCCCAGAATGTTGCCAATTCCTTTGCTCAATAAACCGTTAAAACTATTCCACACCGCAAATCCTGAGAATAGGCGTTTTTGCCAAGCGAAGATGATCATAGCGATTCCGGTAATGATGCTGATAATTTGCAAGGCACCAAACAAGGAAGCGGTGAAACCGATGGCACCAATGACACTCCCCAATAAACCATATACAAAGACGCGACCAATATTGTATTGTAAAACTCCAGTGAAAACACTGAATAGTGAACGATCCTTCAAAGGCAAGACCATAGCAATTGGTCCACACATGCCGATGCAGTGCAAGCTAGAACTCAGCCCAAGAACCAACCCGATGATGAGTGAAGAATTCATAGGGTTAAATTGTCTTTTTGAAGGTAAGGTTTGTCACCGACATAATAGGAAACCTCAATGCCGTAGTTTCCTTTGTGTAGTTTCCTCATTGGAATCAATAGGTTCTTCGAGTTGTTCAATTTAAAGAACTGGTCATCCTCGCTGTTGTTTGGGCGACGCAAGTAGACAGATACATTGGTGAATTCTACGCTGTCGGGCACTTGCACCACAACAAAGTCACCTGAAAGTCCAATTTTAATCTGTTTTGCTTGTTTTTCCGCATTTCGCATGGCATTCAGTTCATGCTCATAATTGATTTCACGTTGGTAATAATCCTCCGATTCGAGATCTACATTTTGGGACATTAAGATGACCACCAACACAGTAATAAAGGTCATAAATAAGCCCATTCCGATCACAATTCCTTTTCCCCAGTTCATACTTTATAATATTGGTCCGATAAATTTGACTTTAACGCGTTCAATTTCTTTTCCATTCCCTTTTACGCGTATGTAGAGAATCTTTTTTCCTTTCTTGAGCTTTTCAAAGGGTATTTCGATAATGAATCGTTCTTTCAATTCACTTTGCGCATTCAATTTAAGCGAATGCACAGCAGTTTCGATTTTACCGACTCGGCCTTCTAATTCCAATGAAACCGTGTAGTTTTCTCGTGTTTTATTGGCTAAATCTATCTCGAAGATATTGCTCACATTCCCATCGCCAGCTATTTGGTAGGTGCTGCCGCGCTGTCTTAAGATGGTTGTTTCAAAACTGCGGCGTGTGACAAGCAAGGTAATCAAGACAAGTACCAATCCGGCAAGCAATGCGGTGTAGGATTTTACCCGGCGCGTCCACTGAAAGGGTGTACGGTTTTTAATCCCGTTTTCAGACACAAAACGAACAAGACCTTTTTCTAAACCAACGCCCTCCATAATGGTATCACATTCATCGATGCAGGCGGTACAATTAATGCATTCCAATTGAGTTCCATTTCGAATATCGATCCCGGTTGGACACACATGCACGCACTGCTTGCAGTCAATACAGTCACCTAATCCTGCGGCTTTTCGGTCCTCGCCTTTTTTGAATTTCCCGCGTTGATCTCCTCGTTTGTAATCGTATGCGACAACCATTGAGTTTTGGTCGAGCAAAACACCTTGCAAACGTCCATATGGACAAATCGTAGTACACACCTGTTCACGTAAACGCGCAAAAACAAGGTAAAAAATAGTGGTGAAAATAAGGATAGCTGTGAATCCTCCAATGTGCTTACCGACAGGTTCGGTTTGAATTTTCCAAAGGTGATCAGAACCAGTTATATAGGCGAGGAAGGTATTGGCAATAAGAAAGGAAATCATCCAAAAGATGCTATTTTTAAGGATTCGCTTTCTGATTTTCACCCAAGTCCAAGGGCCATTCTTTAGTTTTCGTTGGTGTGTATAATCTCCGTCGATCCAATATTCGATGCGTCGAAACACCATTTCCATAAAGATCGTTTGTGGACACATCCATCCGCAGAAAACCCGTCCATAAATGATGGTGAATAGGATGACGAACACAACGCCAACAATAAGTGTTAAGGCAAACAAGTACAGGTCTTGCGGCCAGAAGATATTTCCAAATAAGACAAACTTTCGTTCGATCACATTGAAAAGCAACAATTGTTCGCCTCGAAATTTGATGTGAGGCGCACTAAACAAGGCGAGCAGCAAGATGTAACTTACAATTTTTCGCTTGTTGTAGAGTGGACCTTTCGGTTTTTTCGCGAAAATCCACACCCGCTTGCCTTCCTCGTTTACCGTGGCAATGTGGTCTCTGTATTCATCCTCTTCCTCAATCATATTCTTGTATTCATTTCAGGGATTCCCGGAGGCATTCATTTCGTTTCTCATTTCGTTGATTCCTTCGGAAATATCTTTCCTTTTGGCTCAAGTCCTTTCGCGTAAGGCATGGACAAGACAAAACTGGCGACTTGTTGTATTTGAATCGGGTTCAATTTTGAAGCGTGTTCAGGCATCCCGTTCGGCGTTCCCATTTTGATTGTTTTGAAAATGTCTTTCACGTCGGGAGTATAAATCCATGCATCATCTGTTAGGTTTGGACCAATGTTTCCCTCGCCATTCGGATTGTGACATACGACACAGTTTGCTGCGAACAGGGCCTTTCCAGATGACAATGCTTCCTTGTCCGTCAATAATGTCGCGTTGGTTTCATCCACATTCATGGCCATTTTTGACAAGTAGGCATCCACCTCTTTTTTCGCTTGTGCCATTTCTTTGTTGTAAGCCTTGTACTGCAAATCTGCTGTTTTAAATACATGGTAGTTGAACAAGTAAACGACAGCAAAAACGATTGTACCATAGAAGCCCCACAACCACCATGGTGGTAGGTTATTGTCAAGTTCACGGATTCCGTCGTACTCGTGTTGCATTAGGATGGTGTGCTCTTCTTCAATGGCAACGGCATCGGTTAAAATCGTATTGATTTTTTTCAATGTTTGAGCTACCGGTGCTTCTTCGTGTTTTGCTGGACGCGCCATCAACATAAAGTCATTGAACATGCGACGGAGGTACACTAAAACACCAAGCAAGGTGAAGTTGATGGCAATCAGGAAGTATAGATCCATGGATTCCACCAACAACCAGGGAGTTCCCTTTTCTGCCTCGCCAGGTTGCATGAATGTTAGGGCCAATGTCTGGTTGGTATAGGCCATCAATGAAGTGAATCCAAGGATTAAAATGATGGCTTTAAGCACTTTTGAGGATTGTCCATTTTCTTTTAATTTGTCTCTGAAGTAATCAGAACGGACCAAGGTGGTGATGGATGTTGACATCACAATAATCGCGACAAGCAATACAACGATTGCAGTAAGCAACCAGTAGAATAGGGTTAAGTTACCATTGTAATCTGGAACCGTTGCGATAGGAGCAGCTGCCGTTCCTGTTGTGGCGTCTGTTCCCGCAGGAGCAGCTGCTGGTGGCACATAGGTATCGACATAATTTAAGATGGCATCAATTTCCTCCTTGGTGACTTGTTGCGGTGTCATTTCCGTAGGACTGAACGATTTAATTGCCGTTGCCATCTTGCTGTTTCCAGAGGCGATGAGCGTTTGCGGGTTATTCACCCATTCATAAATCAATTCTCCTTCACCGGCATTCGTCCATTTTTGCTTTGTACCTTTTAACAAGGGCCCGGTGGAGTTTTTATCCACCATGTGACAGGTGTTACATTTTGCTTTAAAAAGCTGTGCACCATCTTGCGCATTGACGATTGAATTAGCCAGTAAGAATAGTGCGATCGAGAATGAGTTTTTCAAGGTTGTTCTCATGATATTCATTTTTGAATGTCTTTTTTCATTAACCAATTTGTTCTGTCTGCTCGTGTTCATCGAAGGGAATTTCACCCAATTCAGTGATTTCGGATGTTGACATTTTGATGACACGCGTAAGCACGACGGCAAAGAAGATGACGAAAATCAACAAGGAAATAATCGGGTAAATGGATACCCCATGGATTCCTGTGAGGTTGTGTGTGATAAAGCGGAGCATCTGATTATTTTTTAGTGGTTTTATTTTTCACCTCGACTTTTATATCCGTGCCCAAGCGTTGTAAATATGCGATGAGCGCGATAATTTCTTTGGTTTTCATCTTCGCTACAGCTTTCTTCTTGTTGTAAGAGGATTGTAGTTTCTTAGGTAATGAATTGGCGATGTCATCTACGATGTTCGTTGCGATCACCAAAGCTTGTTTTTTAGCATCTGCTTTTGCCTGATTTTCGTAGCCTTTTTTGTAGGGTACTCCGAGCGTTTGCATGGCTTCAATTTTCTCTTTGGTCATGGTCAAGTCAAGCGAATTGTCATCATCCATCCAAATGTAAGCAGGCATGATCGTTCCTTGAGACACTTCTTTTGGACGCAATGTGTGTTGGTAGTGCCAGTAGTTGCTTCGCAATCCACCTTCTCTTGCTAAATCTGGCCCAGTGCGTTTTGATCCCCATTGAAACGGGTGGTCGTAGACAAATTCACCCGATTTGGAATAACCACCACTTTCAGGGCCTGGCGCATAGCGAGCTGTTTCAAAGCGCAATGGACGAACCATTTGGGAGTGACAATTGTAGCACCCTTCTCGGATATACAAGTCACGTCCTTCCAATTCAAGTGGTGTATATGGTTTTACACTCGAGATTGTTGGCACATTGCTTTTTACAATCATGGTAGGTATAATTTCTACCAATCCCCCGATGGCAACAACAACAATCGCGATGATCATAAAGCGAATAGGTCGTTTTTCTATTCTGCGGTGCCAATATTCGCCTTTAGAGGATGATTGAATGTTTCGAAGTGCAGGAGCTTCAGCTTCTTCATTCGCAAGGAAGTTCCCAGCTTTTGCGGTTTTAATCAAATTGTAGAACATCATGATTGCCCCAATGATGTATAATGTCCCACCCAAAGAACGCAGAATGTAATAAGGTTTCATGGCATCAACCATTTTCAACCAGTCTCCATTCACCAGCGTTCCGTCTGGATTAAAATCTTGCCACATCAATCCTTGCATGAATCCTGCGATATACATTGGAATCGCGTACAAAATGATACCAAGAGTTGCAATCCAGAAGTGCTGATTTGCCATCTTCTTTGAGTACAATTCAGTGCGAAACATACGCGGCATCAGCCAGTATAGAAGTCCGAAGGTCATCATACCATTCCATCCCAATCCTCCAACGTGAACGTGTGCAATCGTCCAGTCTGTAAAGTGGGAAAGCATGTTTACATTTTTCAAAGACAATAATGGACCTTCAAACGTGGCCATACCGTAACAGGTCAAGGCAACGACCATGAATTTCAACATGACATCGTCACGCACGCGGTCCCATGCGCCGCGCAATGTGAGCAATCCATTCAACATCCCCCCCCAAGATGGCGCGATGAGCATGATAGAGAAAACGACACCTAAGCTTTGCGCCCAATCAGGCAAGGAGGTGTACAACAAGTGATGGGGTCCTGCCCAGATATAGATAAAAATCAAGGCCCAAAAGTGGATGATGGATAAACGGTAAGAGTACACGGGACGTTGAGCAGCTTTCGGCACAAAGTAGTACATCAATCCGAGGTAAGGTGTCGTAAGGAAGAAGGCCACGGCATTGTGTCCATACCACCATTGCACCAAGGCATCCTGAACACCTGCGTACCATGAGTAACTTTTGAAGAAAGAAATGGGTAACTCAAATGAATTAAATATGTGAAGAATAGCTACCGTTACAAAGGTTGCGATGTAAAACCAAATCGCAACATACAAGTGTTTTACCCTGCGAACGAGGATTGTAGCAAACATGTTAAATCCCCAAACAACCCACATTCCTGCGATCAGGATGTCAATCCACCATTCAAGTTCGGCATATTCCTTTCCTGTGGTAATTCCAAAAGGCAAGGTTAAAACGGCACATAGAATAATGAACTGCCAACCCCAGAAGTTGATCATACTGAGTTTGTCGCTCCACATGCGCGTTTTGAGCAAACGTTGAAGGGAATAATAGACGCCCATGAAGATTCCATTTCCGACAAAGGCAAAAATCACTGCATTGGTGTGCAATGGACGAATCCTACCAAACGATAGAAAACTGAAACCTAAATAGTCGTTAAAAAATTCAGGGAAGGCGAGTTGCAGCGCAGCAATCAGTCCGACTAGCATTCCGGTAATTCCCCAGATAATCGTAGCCCATGCGAAGTATTTTACGACCGTATTGTCATAGCTAAATTTCTGTATTTCCATCTGTTTGTGTTTTTGAATTGTTATTGGTTTCGTCGTCAAAAAGGATTCTGACCGATGGCGCATAATCATCGTCGAACTGACCCGTTTTTGTGGCCCAAAAGAAAGAGACCAAAAAAAATAGCGCAATCAGTAAACTTACGGCCAGCATGATATAAATCATTCCCATAGAACAAAAGTCATGGGAATGTCATCTAAAAAGAATGATTGTAATTTTTGAAAAAACTGATATTTATCATATTTTTTTTACCCTCGAAAAGCGCCCGTAAAGAAGGACTCCGAAGGTGCTAATGCAAACGACTGTAATAGAGCTTACAGGCATAATAACTGCCGCGACAAGGGGGGTGAGCATTCCAGTTAATGCGAAAGAGAGCCCCGTGATATTGTAAGACAAAGAGAAGACCAAACAGATCCTCAGTATGGTTTTTGAGAATGCGCTTGTTTGAAGTAAGGGGTGTAAATGGATCAGTGATCCAGCATCAATAATTGCATCCGAAGACGGTGTAAAGCGAAAGGCGTCTTCTGAAACGGCTATGCCAACATCGGCTTTGCCCAAAGCTCCTGAATCATTCAATCCATCGCCAAGCATCAAGACTTTCTTGTTTACTGTTTGAAGCGATTTAATGTAGTTGAATTTATCTTCTGGGGTTTGACGGAAATATATTTGAGTGCTTTCTGGAAAGATGCTTTTTAGGAGATTAAGATCTTGTTCGCCGTCACCTGAAATGATGTGTAAAGTATAGCGTTCAAGTGTTTTAGGTAGTCTTTCAATACCATCTCTCAATTCGGATGAAAAACGAAATACACCCCTTTTTTCACCTATACGAAGATGGCTTGAAGATTCATCATTTCCCGTTTTTTTTAACCCGACAAATGGACTGCTTCCGAGCTGAAGATGCATCCCATTTATTTTTCCTTGAAGCCCTTTGCCTGTCAATTCTTCGAAGTTGTCGATGCTTGCACTTGGGATAATTTGTTGTAGGATAAACTGGTTAACAATGGATCGGGAAAGTGGGTGTGTGGATGAATTGGCCAATGAGCAAATGGCAATTTTTTCTTGATCTGACAATTCATCTCCAACATAGTCTACATGGTATTGACTGTTTGATGTTAAGGTTCCTGTTTTATCGAAAACAATATCTGTGATTGTGTTGATGCGCTCGATAACGCTTGTGTTCTTCAAGTAAAGACCTTTACGCCCTAAAAGACGCATCGTATTCCCATACGTAAAAGGTGCTGAAAGGGCCAAGGCACATGGACAAGCGACTATAAGCACAGCGACTGCGATTTCCATAACCCGAGATGAATCTATGAAAAACCAGACGACAGATGCGGCCGCTGCGATGATGAGCAGTGCGGCAAGAAAATACACGGACATTTTATCTTGATAGTTTGATCTGGCGCTATTCTCCTTTTCGCTTCGGACCTCATTCCATAGACTTGTAAGGTGAGAACGGTCTGACTCTTTCACCACTTTAAGCGCAGTTCGCTGACCAATGAGTTTTCCTCCGGCATAGATGAAGTCGCCTTTTTTCTTAGAGATATGTTCCGATTCACCGGTAACAAAACTGTAATCAATGCGCGCATGTTCCGATTCTAGGATGCAGTCGCAGGGAATCACTTCATCATTGCGCATGAGCAGGATGTCGTCAATAAGGATGTCTTCGATCTCTACAATGTCATCGACCTCATTGACAATTCGGGTCACCGCCACCGGAAAATAGGATTTATAATCGCGATCGAAGGACAAAGAGCGGTATGTTTTACTTTGAAACCATTTGCCAATCAGCAAGAAAAAGATGAATCCCGCAAAGGAATCCATGTATCCAGGACCCGCATTATTATATATGCTGTATAAACTCTGGCAATACAGTGCGAGGATTCCAATGGTGATTGGGACATCTAGATTTAAGCTTTTGTACTTTAAGGCTTTGTAAGCTGAAATAAAGTAATCGGATGCCGAGTAAAAAAAAACGGGCAGGGAGACAAACAAGGAAAGGTAAGAGGTAAATGATCGAAATTCCGGGTTGTCCTTTTCGATTCCGAGGTATTCTGGGAAGCTCCACAGCATGATGCTTCCGAAGGCAAAACCTGCGAATCCTAATTTATAGAGCGCGGATTGATCCTTTTTTTGTTCAGATGATTTTCGGTCTCCAAAGTTTGGTGTATACCCAATTTGATCCAAGAGATAAGCGAGTGCTGAAAGGTTTAGTGTTGTCTCGAAATTGATGACAGCTTCGCGTTTGGCAAAGTTTACTTGACAACTGCGAATACGTTTGTCGATGCGCGATAAGTTCTCCAGCAGATAAATGCATGAAGAACAATGGATTTGTGGCAAGAATAAGGTCACACGGGCGTGATGATCATCTTCGAAATCAATAAACTTCGATCGAATTTTTTCAACTTCCAAGAAGGCATATTTCTCTAAAGTCCCAGCTTTTGGTTTTTGCCCAGCTCCCTTTTCGAGCTGATAAAACTGTCCAAGTGCGCTGTTGGATAAAAGTTGATACACATTCTTACAGCCGATACAGCAAAAGTCTTTTTCATCGAAATGAATGCCTTTCCCCTTGATTTTATCCCCGCAATGGTAACAATCTTCGCTCATATTGTTTTTGAAAACATTGGGACAGTTCCTTTGTCATGCAATAAATAGTCATCGAAGGCCATGCAACAGTTTCTAATGAATGGCAACCCATCATCACTGAGAATTACCTTATTTCCGTCAATTTTTACAATTTTATCCTCAATCAATTCATTCAATCGCTCCTTTAATGACTCAAGCATCTCATCTGAACAAAGCGTTTCAAAATGACACATGATGTCAAGGATGTGTTGACGGATGATGAGGTCTTTTTCAGATAAGAGGTGTCCTCGAAAAATGGGTAAGATCCCGTCATTCACTTTTTGTAAATAGCCCTCCACAGACTTGTCGTTTTGAGCAAAGCCATACCAGCTATCTGAAATCGCCGACATGCCTAATCCAATCATTGTTTTGGATGTCTTCGTGGTGTATCCCATGAAGTTTCGGTGCAAGGTTTTGGATAAAAAAGCGTGATAGAGTTCATCGTGTTCCAAAGCGAAGTGGTCCATACCGATTTCTTTGTAACCGGCATCAAACAAACGTTCACGTGCGGTTTCATACAAAGCCCTTTTCTCTTCATCCTTTGGCAAATCATTCTCATCGAAGCCACGTTGTCCGACTCCTTTGATCCATGGCACATGCGCATAACTATAGAGGGCAATTCGGTCAGGCATCAGTAAAATGGTTTTTTCGATGGTGTCGATGATATCAGCTAATGTTTGTTTCGGTAGTCCATAGACAAGGTCATGACTAATCGATGTGTACCCTATTTCTTTGGCTTTCTCATGCACACTTTTGACCTGTTTGAAGGACTGAATGCGGTTGATGGCTTTTTGAACGTTTGGACTATACTCTTGAATGCCCAGACTTAAACGTCGAAATCCAGCGCGATAAAGTGTATCTAGATGTTCGTCTGTGGTATTGTTAGGATGGGCTTCAAAACCTAATTGAGGTGAAAAATCAGTGTTTTGATCTGCTAGAATCCCTTCCGACAAGCGTTTGAGTTCTGAGGCTTTGAAAAAAGTAGGTGTTCCTCCACCAAAGTGTATTTCTGAGATGTTTGGTGTAAATGGCAGGAGATTTTTGTACAAGGACCATTCTTTCAAGACAGCATCAATGTATGAGCTTTCAACTGCATGATTTTTTGTGATCCGCTTGTGACAGCCGCAAAAAGTGCAAAGGCTTTCGCAATAGGGTAGGTGGATATATACGCTGACATCGGGAGTTGTTGAGACGTTCTTGTGGAAGGTTTCTACCCATTCTTCAGGAGTTAATGGATCATTTTTCCAATAGGGGACAGTAGGGTAGGATGTGTACCTTGGTCCGGGCACATTATATTTTCGAATCAATTGTTTAGCGGACTCCAACATAATGGAACAAAGGTATTGGCAGAGAAATACTTAAAACATGACCATTATCAGTTTTAAGTTTTGTTTGGCGTCACTATTTTTTTTAAATTAGCCATAAGAAAACCAGTCTACATATGTTGGAAAAATCACACAAACACGTTACTTGTGCTACATGTAGTGCAAGGAAGAATTCGTTGTTCGGCACGTACGGCGAATCTGAGGTCATTGACCTTAACCATGAGAAAATGTGCAATTATTACAAAAAGAACCAACCGTTATTCGTTGAAGGCAGCTTCCCAAGAGGAGTTTTTTGCCTGAACCAGGGGAAGGTAAAGGTCTTTACTCGCGGAGACGAGGGAAAGGAGCAGATTATCCACATTGCCAAAGCAGGTGACGTAATCGGCTTCAGATCTATGTTCAGCGGTGAACCCTACAAGGTTTCGGCGTCAACACTTGAAGAGAGCAACATCTGCTTCATTGGCAAAGATGACTTCCTTCTCATGATGGATAGCAATCCGATTCTTCGAAATGGCATCATCAAAGAGCTTTCAAAAGAGCTTGGAGATCGAGCACAGTTCATCACCAATATGGCGCAAAAATCAGTACGTGAACGCTTGGCCTTCTCTCTATTGATTTTAGAAGAAATCTATGGCGAAGAGGAGATTAATCTTACACGAGAGGACATGGCCAATTTTGTTGGAACGGCCACGGAGACCTTGATTCGCCTTTTGAAAGACTTCAAGGAAGATGAAATCATCGAAATTCACACCCGCAAATTGCAGATTGTGAACCGCGAAAAACTTCTTCGCATCGCAGGTCGCTAATTCATTTGTTTACCATACGGCATCTGGGTACTTTCCGGGTAGGAATTGCATTTCTGCCAGAATGTGCCCGAGGTGCTCCGTATGGACACCTTGTTTTCCTCCATGTACCGAAAATTGATTCTTTGGCGACTCTAGATGAGACAAGAAAAGAATTTCTTTCACCTTTTGATTCCACTGCTCCTTAATGTCATTGAGGAGAACACCAAATCCATTCGCAAGCATCGCCTTGTCTGCGATAGACTCCTCAAATAACTCATCAGTGAACTTCCATAAAGTATTGATTGCCAATTGAACACGGTGTTTCGACTCGTCCGTACCGGTCCCCAAGCGGATCATCCATTCCGAACTTCGTCGCAAATGATAGGTTACTTCCTTGATTGATTTGACTGCAATGGCCGACAAAAACGGATCTTTACTTTTCGTCAAGGCCATAAAAAAATGGTAGTTGAAGGTATCCATTAAAAATTGACGTGTCACGATATGTGCGAAATCGCGGTTGGGTTGTTCAGCCAAAAGACAATTGACAAAATCGGATTCCTCCCTTCGGTAGACGAGATCGTCACCCGTTTGGCCGTAACCTTCCATTTTGGCCGCCTCGCGATACATAGATTCAGCCAAACCGATGAGGTCCAGCGCCACATTAGCTGTTGCTAAATCCTCTTCTAAGAAAGGGCCTTTGCTTGTGTTCTCAGCCAATCGATGGCTTAAAATAAGCGCGTTGTCAGCAATTTGAAGGTAGTATTTGAGTGTTGTAGTCATGATTTTAGTTACGAGTTATTAGTTCCGCGTTACGCGTTATGAATCTTGGACAAAAGACACTTCTTCGCTCTTTGAGCTGCGAAGGACAAAGGACAGAGTATACGTTGGAGTCTGAGGTTGCGAAGGAAGTCTTGAAGTAACCACATAAAGACAAAAGACACTTCTTCGTGATTCCACTGATTCTTTCATTGCCTCAGACATCAAATTTCTTGATTACATGTGTGTTAAACCCTCGGGTAAGTTATAAAATGTTGGGTGGCGGTAGATTTTGTCTGTGGCCGGTTCAAAGAAATAGTCGGATTCGGTCAATGCTACGGCGATTATTTCTTTGCTCGGAACCACCCAAAGACCTGTGCCTTCATTTCGGCGGGTATAGAGATCTCTGGCATTTTCAATGGCATTGTCCTTATCGAAAGCGT
>JBILBT010000224.1:0-5175 GCA_044353545.1 Crocinitomicaceae bacterium
ACGTAAAAATTATTCAAGTGCCCTCTAATCTTCGTGAATCCATGAAGATGTCAGGCGATTTTGCATCTTACACAGATTTGGCAGATCCGAAATCTGGCGAATTTAAAAAAATGGGAGATTACAACATTGCCCATCAAAAGTTGGAGTCGAAACGCAATGAATACGACAAAAAGCTCATAAAGCTCGTGGAGAAATTCCAAGTTGTCCAGTCGATATTCAACTGGCAATACATGAAGATCATCCCTGTAAAAAGTGATGTCAATCAAACATGGCATGTGCCATTGAGCATGGATTTGATGCAAGTGGACTCTGTCTCATCTACTTTGGCACTTCGCTATATTTCAGGATTGGATAGTGCTGCGAGTTCGAACCGTTATGGTGAGGTGGATGACTTGCTGACCGAACTTATTGCTTTTCAGCGCGAAGCCGGGAGCAAAGTAGTTCCTTCCGAAAAGAAGGTGGAGATTGAAATTTGGTACAACAAGATGAATGTGTTTAAGCACACCTATCAGCTGTATTTGCTACTCGGTCTATTTTTGTTGTTGCTCTATTTCATTCGTGTTTTTGCTAAGACAGGTTTTGGTGAATCGAAACTCTTCCGACGAATCCGAAAAACCATCACATTTGTATTGATTGTTGTTTTTGTATATCATGCTCAAGGCTTGGGTGCACGTTGGTACGTCTCCGGTCATGCGCCATGGAGCAATGGATATGAGGCAGTGATTTTCATTGCATGGGCTACGATGATTGCTGGCTTTATTTTCTCCCGCAAGAATGCTGTTATTTTGGCAGGCACGGCGATCCTGGCTTCGATGATGATCTTTGTAACAGAAATGAATTTGCTTGATCCGGATATTACCCCATTACAACCTGTACTTAAATCGTATTGGTTGATGATTCACGTAGCGATCATCACATCAAGTTATGGCTTCCTTGGCTTAGCGGCAATTCTTGGATTGCTGAATTTGACCTTGTACACATTCCGAACAAAAAGAAATGCTCAGATTATTACTATTAATATCAATGAATTGACCTATGTTTCAGAGATGACGATGACGATTGGTTTGTTCATGTTGACCATTGGAACCTTCCTCGGTGGTGTTTGGGCCAACGAGTCATGGGGACGCTATTGGGGGTGGGACCCTAAGGAAACATGGGCACTTGTATCTGTCCTCGTATATGCCGTTATCCTTCATTTGCGCTACATTCCGGCCTTGAAAAGTAAATTCACATTCAATGTCGTGAGTCTTTGGGGCTATTCTGCAATTCTTTTCACTTTCTTTGGGGTGAACTTCTACTTGGTAGGACTTCATTCGTATGCACAAGGAGAGGGGCTTGGAACAATCCCGAATTGGATCTTCATTACGGTTATTGGGTTTGTTCTCTTCACCGTCTTGGCTTCTGTGCGCAATCGTCAGTATGTGAAGTCAAACTCGGAAGACGAAAATTAAAACATTTCTACTATGAAATTAGACATCCTCGCTTTTGCAGCACATCCTGATGATGTTGAGCTTTCTTGCTCAGCAACCCTGATGAAGCACATTGAGATGGGTAAAAAAGTTGGGATTATTGATCTCACTCAAGGCGAACTCGGAACCCGTGGGAATATCGAATCACGTTATGCCGAAGCAGAACTGTCCTCTAAAATAATGGGTATTCACGCTCGGGAGAATTTGAAGTTACAAGATGGCTTTTTTGATTTTTCGGAAGAAAATAAACGATTGATTATCCAACAAATCCGTCGTTTTCAACCGGAAATAGTTTTGGCAAATGCCATTGAAGACCGTCATCCAGACCATGGTCGTGCGGCGAAATTGGTCGCTGATTCATGTTTTTTGGCAGGTTTAAGAAAAATTGAAACCAACTATGCCGATCAACCTCAATCACCACATCGTCCAAAGGCAGTTTATCATTACATTCAAGATCATTACATCAAACCAGATTTTGTAATTGATACAAGTGACTATTTGGATAGAAAGTTGGAGGCAATCAAAGCGTTTAAAACTCAATTCTACGACCCAAATTCGATCGAACCAGTTACACCAATTTCTGGAGAAGAATTTTTTGATTTTGTTAAGGCACGCATGATACAGAGTGGCAGAATTATCGGTGTGAAGTATGCAGAAGGATTTACTTCTTCGCGTGAGATTGGTGTGCATAACCTTTTCGACTTATTGTAAATTTGAGTACAACCATTTTCATAATTGCTGCGTCTAAAACACAGAATTTAACTATCATGAGATATATTTTAGCATTCGCATGTTTCATTTCACTTCAATTTACGGTGAATGCTCAATGCAATGGATCGGAACCTGTCATCAATTTTGGTCCTGACACAGTTCTCTGTCAAGGTCAAACACTAGCTTTGAATGCTCCTTCAGGATTCAACTTTTACCAATGGTCGACAGGGACAACAGGCGCCAATATCACTGTGACAGCGGATGGAACATATTCAGTAAACGCAGGATTAATTGGAAACTCCATCATTCTTAATGGAAATTTTCAGGGGGGTACAACGACCGCTGCCAATAACTTTACAACAGCATATGGCCCAGGAACTGGAGGTACTTACGGATTGTTATCTACAGAAGGACAATACGCCATTTCTACTTCCCCTTCATTGGTGCATAACAACTTTAGTTTTTGTGGTGACCATACAACAGGGACTGGAAATATGCTGATTGCGAATGGTGCGTCAGCTGCCAATACAACCGTTTGGACGCAAACAGTAAACGTTGCCGTCAATACAGAT
This sequence comes from Crocinitomicaceae bacterium, assembly GCA_044353545.1. Classification (GTDB taxonomy): domain Bacteria; phylum Bacteroidota; class Bacteroidia; order Flavobacteriales_D; family Crocinitomicaceae; genus M0103. The sequence continues at coordinate 2,753 of JBILBT010000224.1, forward strand.
TATGTCTTCTCTTTTTGGGAAATGAATGTGCTGAATACAACTGCAGTTGCAAGTCTTCAACTTTACATCAATGGTGCACCTATTTCTGGAATTGTTCCTACATCATCAACAGCATGCGTTTGGATAGAAAATCCTGGCGTTTGGAACTCAGGTGCAAGTACTCAAGCGATTCTGTCGATTGTGAACCAAAGTACCCTTACTTCTGGGAATGACTTTGCCATTGATGACATTTACTTTGCACCGATTTGTTTGGTTACAGATACCATCAATGTACTTTACGATACGGTACAAGTGAATGCTGGGCTAGATCTTTTGTTCTGTGCCAATGAAACAGATACCCTTACGGCGACAGCCAATGTGGATATTGTTGGGTACTCTTGGAGCAGCGGTCAGCAAGTAGCTTCATTTTCTCCGACTACTGCTGGAACCTACACCGTAACGGGTACATCACTCAACGGATGCACGTCAACGGATGCAGTGAACGTGAGTATTACAGCGATGGATTGGAACATTGCTCAGATCATCATGGGACCATCTGATTGTGGCCAGATAAATGGCTATGTTTCGGCCATAACCTCAGGAACGTTCTCTGATCCTGCATCTTACACATGGACTGGTCCAGACACAAACAACAGTAATTTTATCAATGCTTCTGTTTGGGACAACCTGTCTCCAGGATGGTACTATTTGTCGATCGAATCCAATGGCTGTTACCGCTATGATTCGATGGAAGTAACCATTAACAATCCACCAATCGCGGCAGTAAGTGGAACACCTTTGACAGGAATTTATCCCTTACCAGTAAGCTTTACCAACACGAGTCAATTTGGGACTACCTACAATTGGAATTTCGGAAATGGTTCAACCGCGACAAGCACAGATTTGTCTGGTCAGAACATGACGTATGATACAACGGGTACGTATGTCGTAATGCTTGTTGCCATCACAGGAAGCTGCACGGATACGGCTTACGTGACAATCATAGTAAACGATCCGCCTGTGATTCCACCAACAGTGCCTGTATCTCTTGAAACTGCGAATGTATTTACTCCAAACGGCGATGGGGCCAATGATGTGTATACATTTACAATGGAGAACATTACGACGATGGATATTACGATCTTGAATCGATGGGGGAATGTGGTTTACCAAAGTACAGATCCTTTGTTCAAGTGGGATGGTAAAGCGCAAAATGGTGTGGATGCACTGCCAGGGGTTTATTTCTATACGTTTACAGCAAAGGGCGCGCAGGATGAACCGTTTGATGGTCACGGATTCATCCATTTGATTCGTTAGACGTATTTAGTGTACCGTTTCTATGGAAATGATATTTCCTTGCCAAAGAAGTTGATCACCTGTTTTCTTTCCTAATAATACCGAAACAAGCGGTGCGGCAGGAGAAATGCAAAATATGGCTGTATCGTCTACTTGCACTCTACCAAAACCTACTGAAATGTAGTACCAGCCGTTCGAGGTTTTTACTAAACTTCCCAATCGAATAGTTTCGGTCGCTAATGTAGGATCCAAACGCTGTGCTAGGACCATGAGTTGCTCATGTTGCTGAATAAACCCTCCAATCTTTTCGCGTTCCAATTGCGCCATTGCGCGACCTGTTTCATGCTTGTCACCTGCAGTGCTTTTCGCATCGGCGCTCAAGGAGTCATCTGATTCGGCCAATGAAGCATGCATTTCCTTGTGCTTTTCATTCAAGGCTTTGGTGAGCGCAGCATGAACATCTCTTTTATTGAAGGACATGTGCATAGAGTTTTTTAACAGCCCCAAGTACGGCCTCATTGGAATAGCATAAGGCATATTCCCGAATGACTTTTCTGTCGAATGTCGCACCATTGAAAATGCGTTCCATGCCAATGGCTAAACTCAATGGATTGCGCATTTCGACTTGAATTCCCAAGGTACTTGGAAGGTCAGCTGCAATGCCCACTGATGTCGAAATCACAGGGATTCCGCAGGCCCAAGCTTCCGCGACAACAATAGAAAATGATTCGTAATCCGAAAACAATATGAACGCATCAGAAGCGCGGTAAAAAGGTGGCAATTCCTCAGGCTGACATGGTCCAAAAAACCGAATGTGCTTGGATAAACCTTTGGATTCAATATATGCTTTCAAGTCATCAACAGATTCATCACTGACAATGACCAACTCAAATGTGCGGTATCCTTTTTCATACAACAAGGCTACCGCATCGACAATTCCATATGGATTTTTAACTGTCGTATCGAGTGTTGAAATATGAAGAAAGCGGAATTTTTCGTTGTAAGAGGATGTGGCTGGTACAAAAAGGTTAGTATCTACTGGATTTGGTATCACTACAGATGGTGTATCCTTGAAGTAGCGCGCCAGATCCTTCTGTTGGAATTCAGAGACCGCCACAAGATGATCAATGTGCTTTCGTGTGGTTCTT
>JBILBT010000037.1:0-15941 GCA_044353545.1 Crocinitomicaceae bacterium
TTCGTTTCTGACATTGAATGACAAATAATCAGTGTGTCCCAGTGCTTCCAAATCCACCTGCACCTCGCTCCGTTTCACTCAGTGACTCACTTTGGTCCCACTCCACTTGAAGCACAGGTGCGAATACAAGCTGAGCGATGCGTTCTCCATTTTCAACCGTAAATTCTTCATCAGACATATTGAATAAAATGACTCCCACCTCTCCACGATAGTCCGCGTCGATGGTTCCTGGGGTATTCAACACGGAAACGCCTCTCTTCAGTGCCAATCCGCTTCTTGGGCGCACTTGACATTCATATCCTTGTGGAATTTCTAAAAACAATCCTGTTGGAATCAAGGCCCTATCCATTGACTTCAACACAATGGCTTCACCGATATTGGCTCGAACATCCATTCCTGCCGAACTCCGTGTTTCATAAGCAGGTAAGGCATGGCTTGATCTATTGATGACTTTTACTTTCATTCGCTGTATTTACAAGTCAAAGGTACAAAAATGAAAGTGCAGGTTTTTCTAGGTTTTTTGGAGTAATCAACAAAACAATTAACAAATTGACGTGCTGATTAGGTCGCTCTTCGCAATGAATTTCGTTCCATCTGAAAAACCACAGCTACATAGAGAAAAATCAACCCATTGTGAACGATAAATCGCGAGGCTGCTGTCTGTAAATCGATGCTCTTGCAAAGAAAATAAATGAGTACCGCACCACCGATGTAAAGCGCAAATTTTCGTTTGTTGTACTTGATGGGATAAAAGCGTTGACCAAGCAGGTAAGATGCAAACATTTGGGCTGCATAAACAATCAAAGTTGCCCATGCACTTGCCATATAGCCATATTCTGGAATAAACAGGATGTTAATCAACATGGTCAATAACGCCCCGCCGATGGCGATATACGCACCAAAGGATGTTCGTCCACTGAGTTTATACCAAATACTTTGGTTGTAATAGATTCCCAAAAACACATTGGCCAACAAGAGAATAGGCACCACCTTAAGTCCTTCCCAATAAACCTCATTTTGAATGAAATGCTTGAAAATATCCAAGTTTAGCGACACCACGAGGAACACCAAGCATACCACACCAATAAATAAATTCATCACACGTGCGTACACCTTATTGCGGTCGACGCTTTTCATTTGAGCAAAGAAAAATGGTTCAGCAGCGTAGCGATATGCTTGCAATAAAATCGTTACCAACATGGCCAATTTGTAACAGGCACTGTAAATACCTACTTCACTTTCGGCAATGTGCAGGGCCTCTGCTGAGGATCCTTCTGTGACAAAAAGAATCTGTTTAAGTAAAATTCGATCGAGCGTTTCGTTAATGATCCCAGCAAATCCAGCAATGACTAATGGGAACGAATAAAAGATCATTTCCTTGGCCAATTCCCAGTCGAAGGAAAAACGTAAGTCACTGAAGTCCTTGTAGAGCAAGATGGGTTTCAGTAATGAGGCAAAAAGATTCGAAAACAGGATGAACAAGACCCCCTCTTCCGGAAGCTCTGGATTGAAAATCACGAGCATAAAGAACAGATTCAAGACGACATTGAGAATAATCGAGGCGAATTGAATGGTTGCAAATCGTGCGGCTTTTTCCTCTGAACGCAATTTGGCCAAGGGGAGAGCAGTTACCGCATCGATGCAAACGATTGTCCCCAAAAGAATAATGTACTCATTGTGGTCTGAATACAGCATCAAATCGGCAATGTCCTGATTGAAATAAAGCAGAGCGAAGTAGAAAATTACGTTGATCCCAATGACTGTTAGGAAGCCATTCCGAAAAACAGATTCTTTGTCTTCCTTTTGTTGGAGGAATCGAAAAAAAGCTGTTTCCATTCCGAAGGTTAGCAACACCACAAGAAAGGCTACCCAAGCATACAGTTCTGAAACAACCCCATAATCAGAAGGGTCGATGAAAACGCTAGTGTACAGTGGTACCAGCAAGTAATTCAATAACCGGCCAATGATGCTTGACAGGCCATACACAGCAGTTTGCCCCAGTAGTTTACGGATGGGGTTTGACATTAAGCGCGAAAATTGGGCTTACGTTTCTCAAGAAATGCGGTTGTCCCTTCACTGAAATCTTTTGTTCCGAAACATTTTCCGAATTCTTCAATCTCTACCTCAAATCCATTTACGCCGTCAGCATAATTCGCATTGATGGAACGTATGGCTGCGGCAATGGCTGTGGCCGAATTGTTCAATATTTTAGCTGCAATTTCTTCTGCTTTCGCCATCAGCTGTTCAGGTTCAACCACCACATTGACCAAGCCCCATTGCAAAGCCTCATCGGCCTTAATCATTCCTGCAGTGAAGACCATTTCATTCGCTTTTCCGCGACCTACCAACTGCGCCAAACGCTGCGTACCTCCATATCCTGGAATGACACCGAGTGACACTTCAGGCAGCCCCATTCTTGCTGAAGTTGACGCTACACGAATGTGCGAACACATAGCAAGCTCCAATCCGCCACCTAAGGCAAAGCCATTTACAGCAGCAATAACTGGTGTCGATAAATTTTCAATAAATGTAAACAGAGTCTTTTGCCCGTTCATCGCCAATTCGCCACCTTGAGCAATATTGAAATGTGCAAACTCTTTGATATCTGCCCCAGCAACGAACGACTTTTCGCCAGAACCTGTAAGGATAATTACCCCCGTTCCTGCATCTTCATTTGCTGCATCCATCGCTGCATGCAGTTCTTCGATGGTTTCTTTGTTCAATGCGTTGAGTTGAGCAGGACGATTGATCGTGATGACCTGAATTTGTCCGCGTTGCTCGATAAGTAAGTTGTTGTACATAGTATTTTGTGCTTGTGTAAATGTAAAAAGACTTTGTGGAATGCTCTACTTTTTGACTTCGTGTTGCGCGTTCTTCTTACGCAATAATTTATAGATGCGAATGCCAATCATGAGTCCAATAGCAACTCCAAAAAATCCGATTGTGCCGTAAATCCAATTCATTCCATTGCCCATTTCAACAATAAAAACGATCGCAACAAGGCAAAGAGTTGCTACTTCATTCCAAATGCGCAAACCATTCGATGACCATTTAAAGAGGCCTTTTTTAAGGTCGAAAAGTTGTTTTTGACATATAAAATGGTAGCACAAGAGCAAAGCAACAAAGCTCAATTTGATGTGCATCCACGTGGCATCTTTTCCAAAAAACAGTATGTCGGCACGTTCGTGAAGCATCCAAAAACCAAAAATCAAGGTGAAAACCATGGCCGGTGTGGTGATAATCCACCAGAGTTTGCGCTCCATTTCAATAAATTGACGCGACAAGATTTCCTTTTCCATCGGCTCTTTCTGTTGTGCTTCAGTATGGTAAATGTACAAGCGCACAATGTAAAACAGGCCTGCAAACCAGCTGACCATGAAAATAATGTGGAGCGATTTTAATGTTTGGTAAGACTCAAATGACATAGTCCAAAGTTAATTACGAAATGTGAAAGATAATCCATTCCCTGCAATATTGATTTCTTGGTATCTTTGCGCTCAATCTATTTTAGAAATGAGTGTGTTTGAATTGTCGGAGCAAGAGCTCCAGCGCCGTGAAACTTTGCAGAAGATTCGTGAATATGGAATTGATCCATACCCTGCTGCATTGTACCCTGTAAGTGATTTAACTGCCGAAATCAAGGCCGACTATCAAGAGGGCAAGGAAGTGTGTTTGGCCGGAAGAATGATGAGTCAGCGTGTGATGGGGAAAGCCTCATTTGCTGAACTTCAAGATTCAACTGGTCGTCTACAAGTTTATTTTAACCGCGATGAATTGTGTCCGGGTGAAGATAAATCACTCTACAACGACGTATTCAAACGCTTCCTCGATTTGGGTGATTTCATCGGCATCAAAGGTGTCGTGTTTCGCACTCAGGTTGGCGAGATTTCTGTGAATGTTAAAGAATTTACCCTCTTGAGTAAATCATTAAAGCCGCTGCCTTTACCAAAAACGGATACTGATGGAAAAATTCACGATGCCTTCACTGATCCAGAACAACGTTATCGCCAGCGCTATGCTGATCTTGCTGTTAATCCACATGTGAAGGAAGTCTTTGTAAAGCGAACAAAACTTTTCAATGCCATGCGTCAGTTTTTCAATGATGCAGGATATATGGAAGTTGACACTCCCGTGCTACAACCTGTCCCTGGAGGTGCAGCGGCACGCCCATTCATTACGCATCACAATGCGCTAGATATTCCACTTTACATGCGAATTGCCAACGAGCTTTATTTGAAGCGCTTGATTGTTGGAGGATTTGACGGTGTTTATGAGTTTTCCCGAAACTTTAGAAATGAAGGAATGGACCGTACGCACAATCCTGAGTTCACCGCAATGGAAATTTATGTGGCCTACAAGGATTACAATTGGATGATGGACTTCACAGAGCGCTTGTTGGAACATTGCGCGTTGCGTGTAAATGGAACAACGAAGGCCACATTTTCTGGACACGACATCGATTTTAAAGCACCTTACAAGCGCGTCACCATGCGCGATGCGATTCTTGAATTCACTGGGTTTGACATTCATCAAAAAAGTGAAAACGAACTGTTTGAAGCGGCCAAAGGTATGGGCCTCGAGGTAAATGCAACAATGGGCAAAGGAAAACTTATTGATGAAATTTTTGGTGCGAAGTGCGAAGGCAATTACATCCAGCCAACATTCATCACCGATTATCCGAAAGAAATGTCGCCCTTGTGTAAGGTACACCGCGACAATCCTGAACTCACCGAACGTTTCGAGTTGATGGTCTGCGGAAAAGAAATTGCCAATGCCTATTCAGAGTTGAACGATCCGATCGATCAGCGTGAACGTTTTGAAGAGCAACTTCGCTTGTCTGAACGTGGCGATGATGAAGCCATGTTTATCGACCAAGATTTCCTTCGTGCATTGGAATACGGTATGCCACCAACGAGTGGCCTTGGTATCGGTATGGACCGTTTGATCATGTTCTTGACGGACAATCCATCCATTCAAGAAGTCCTGTTCTTTCCGCAAATGCGCCCAGAAGTGAAATCGCAGAAGTTAGAGATGTCTGAAAATGAAAAACTCATTTATTCTGAAGTTGAAAAGTCAGGTGATATCGAGTTAAACGCACTTAAGAATGCTGTAGGCTTGAGTAACAAGCAGTGGGATGTGAGCATCAAGTCATTGACAAAGCAAGGCGCCTTGAAGGTGACGAAAACGGAGGATAATTTAATTGTGAGCTTGGGACAGTAATAAATGATTAGTTACTACTTGCTAATGACTAGTTACGAATTACTAATGACTAGTTATGAATTAGGTGACTACTCCGCAGCTGACATTTACTATTCTAGAAGTTGAGTCCAACTCGTCATTTGTAACTAGTAACTAGTAACTTTTTAAAGTCTCAAAATCTTGGGTGCTTTACTATCGAAGTTGAGTCCAACTCGTCATTTGTAACTAGTAACTTTATAAAGTTTCTTGTCTTAAAATCATTTGTCTTAGTGCGTTCCTCTGGGAACAAAAGTGCACGAAAGCAACAAGTGTTTTCCGGGATTTTGTTTTTCATCGAGTCGATGAACCAAGCGGGTGACACTTTCTTCAGCCATTGTTTTTATTGGTTGTCGCAGCGCCGAAACGGGTGGATAGAAATACTCAAACGCGGGGTGGTCATCGAAAGAAATCAATCGCACTTCACCTGGCACATTTAAAAGCAGTCTTCTGAATGAAGCGACGAGCTGAAATGCAGCGATGTTGTTCAATGGAAGAAAAGAGTCCGTTCCCTTCATCAATTCTTGCGTTACCAATCGATCTACTGCTTGTTCATCCGCAGGCAAATGGAATATCTCATACGCTATGGCATCCTTTTCACAAGCCTCTTTTATCCCCTCAATGCGCATCAAGATTGTTGAAATATGTTCTTCTTGCTTGACAAAAGCCGCCACTTTTTTGGGTTTTTTCGAAAAAGATGCGATCAGCTTATGCGCCTCCATTTGATTGTCAACACCCACAAAATCTGCTTCTTCATCTCCAGGACGATCAGCAAAAACTACTGGAATGTGTGTTTCTCTTAAAATAGGAATGAGCGCTTCGATGGTGTTGCACGGAGCGATGATCATTCCGTCGATGGAACTGTGAATGAGCTCCCGCATCAATTGCAATTCTAAAGCTCGGTCATCATTGGTATTTACAAAAAAGGTGTTGTACCCGCGTTCGTGCAGTGCCTCTTGGATGGTTTTACACAATTCGGCATAGAAGGCATTGGTGATGTCGGAAACAACCAATCCGATCGTTTTTGTGGCTCCCATGCGTAAACTCTTTGCAAAAAAATTAGGCACATACTGCAACTCCTTCGCTTTCTCCGCAATCAGACGCTGTTTTTCCTTGCTGATGTTAAACTCATCCCCCTTGCCATTGAGCACGAAAGAAACGGTCGCCTTGGAAACTCCAATGGCGCGGGCGATGTCATCCAATGAAACGCGTTTTTCTTTCATCGGCTATTTCGGAAGTTTGGCTAACATGGATTTATAGTCAGAGGCGAAGGTGTTTTCACCTGCACAGCCCATCGTAGATTTCGCTTGAATAAAGTGCTCGATGCGATTTCCTGGATCGGGGTGTGTACTCAAGAATTCAGGTGGACGCGCACTGTTGGAATCCATGATTTTTTGAAAGAACCCAGCTCCACCCGCAGCGTTGTATGCCGTTGGGCAAAGGTAACGGACCGAACATTCATCGGCTTGTGTTTCATGTGCACGTGAGAACTTTAAGCCTATGAGCGCTCCAGAAATTTGTTTCAGAGCTACACGGTCACCTGCAAGTACATCAAGCAGCAGTTGCAATCCAAACATCTCCGTCATTTGACGCGTTGAATGTCGCAGGTCTGCATGGCCAATTTCATGTCCCAATACACCCGCCAATTGATCTTCCGAATCGAGGTATTTCAAGATTCCTGTGTAGATGTAGATGTACCCGCCCGGCGTGCAAAAGGCGTTTAAAACACTGTCGTTGTGGATGACATGTAACTTCCATCCAAATTCATCTCGTAGTGCGACTTGACCCGAATTTAAAATGTTGTCCCGCACCTTGTAGAGGTACTGGTATACCGCTTTGTACTGCACTGAATCAAGAATTGGGTATTCACGTTTATTGCTGTCAATCTCATGGGCCACTTGCGCGCCAAGCGCACGATCCTGATCCAAGGTAAATAAATTGAAGCCCTTGCCTTGACCTTTATCACCCATTAGTCCGCATGAACTAAACAGCAGGACACACAACATTCCAATCAGTGCGACAGGCACAAATCCTTTTGAGTTTTTCATTAAATCGGGTAATAAAAATTAACAAGAAAAGTCACAACCGTTGCGATGCTCCATCCCGTGTATACTTCGATTGGCCGATGCTTTCCAAGGAACAAACGGGCAGAAATGATTGTCGCAGACAAGAGCACAGCCATGGGCAAAATCCAAAACTGATGTTCGGCTTGTTGACTTGCGTAAGCCATTAGGAAACCGGTAAATATTCCACCGCCTCCTGCATGTAAACTGATTTTAATCCAACGATTGATATACGTGTAAGATGCCGTAACAAGCACACCTGCAAGTGGAAGGGCATAAATGTATTTTGGGAGGACGCCATCTGGAGCCTTGAAGACAAAAAGCAAATACAAAACAAGGCAATAGGCCAGCATGATGAACATCGGAATGTTTCGTTCACGCTGATTTTCCATGTCGATGGTTGTTATGATTTTTCGGCGGTGCAGAATGAGAAACGAGAGCGCAGGAGCCAAGATACTAAAGATGAAAAACATGTATAAAATCGCTAGTTTTGCAGCTTGCGGCAGGTAATAAATCGACTCTTCGTTGAAGAAATAATCCTGTTCAGAAGGCACATACATTGCCAATAGTAAGCCATAAACTGGCATAAATAAAGGCAAGAAAAGCCAAGATATGAGATGTGATGCTACTTTCATTACAATTCTTTACGAAGACGGGCAACGGGGATATTCAGTTGTTCACGGTATTTCGCCACTGTTCTGCGCGCGATGTTATATCCTTTTTCGTTGAGTATTTCAGCTAGGCGTTCGTCCGTTAGTGGGCGACGTTTTTGTTCACCTTCAATGGCTTCAGAAAGAATTTTCTTCACCTCACGGGTTGAAACTTCCTCGCCTGAATCGGTCGATAATCCTTCAGAAAAGAAGTACTTGAGTGAAATAATTCCGTAGCCTGTTTGGACGTATTTGCTATTTGCGACACGAGAAATGGTTGAAATATCTAGGTTAACGACTTCTGCAATATCTTTTAAGATCATTGGACGAAGATTTGCCTCATCCCCCGTCAAAAAATAGGCGCGTTGATAGTTCATGATGGCATTCATCGTCAACAACAAGGTATTTTGACGTTGTTTGATCGCATCAATAAACCACTTTGCACCGTCTAACTTTTGCTTCACAAACATCAAGGCATCTTTGTCTGATTTTGATCGTTTTGCCCCTTCAGCATATGACCTCAGCATTTGCTCGTATTCGCGACTCACCTTCAATTCGGGCGCATTTCTGCTGTTGAGCGTAAGTTCCAGCTTACCTTCAAATTCGGTAATGAGAAAATCTGGGATGATTTGCTGGTAGTTCTTTGCCGTTTCCTTCATTGAACCACCTGGCTTTGGGTTCAGTTTTAGAATTTCATCGATGGCTTCCTTTAAATCTTGATCCTCAATCTCGAGTTTCTTCGTGATTTTATCGTAGTGTTTGCGCGTAAATTCTTCAAAAAATTGCTCCAAAATCACCTTAGCCGTGTAACGTGTGATGTCACCATCCTGCCTGCGGTTGATTTGAATCAATAGACATTCTTGAAGATCGCGTGCGCCTACTCCGGCAGGATCAAGCTCTTGAATCACCAACAATACCTCTTCAATTTCGGCTTCTGTGACCATGATATTCGCTGAAAAAGCCAAATCATCGACAATCGATTCTATTTCTCTATTTAGGTAACCCGATTCATCCAAGTTTCCAATGATGGTATCTGCAATTACATATTGTGTGTCATCAAGGTCCAAGAGTTGAAGTTGCTCCGTCAATTTTTCTTGAAACGTCGACTCTCCAGAAAGCGGAATTACGCGTTCCTCATCGTCCTTGCTGTGGTTGTTTGCTTTGGTCTTGTAATCGGAACCATCTTCATCGATGTAATCCGAAATGTCGAAATCGGGCTCATCGTTGTCGAACTCATCCTCGTCATCAGCGTTGTCGTATTCGTCTTCTTCAAAATCTGCCCCTTCTTCAAGTGCAGGATTTTCCTCGATTTCCTGTTTGATTCGCTGATCCAATTCCATCGTGGGCACCTGCAATAACTTCATCAACTGAATCTGTTGAGGAGACAGTCGCTGTTCGAGTTTTTGAACAAGATATTGTTTTAGTGCCATGGTTTATTAACTACAGTGTTGAGTTCAACAACAGTCCGAAGGTAATAAGAAAAGTTCAATGTGTCTCAGATGTATGAAACCTCAATAACGCTTATCATTAGATTGATATTCGGCCGCTGAAGTGCAAAAATTAAAACTCTGCGTTTTGTGGCGTGCGTGGGAAAGGGATGACGTCACGTATGTTTGACATACCTGTAACGAACATCACCATGCGTTCGAAGCCAAGGCCAAATCCTGCATGTGGAACAGTACCAAACTTACGGGTATCTAAATACCACCACAAATCCTCCTCAGGAATATGGAACGCTGCACATTTTTCGCGCAGGACGTCCAAACGTTCTTCACGTTGTGAGCCACCCACCATTTCACCAATTCCTGGGAAAAGAATATCCATCGCTGCGACAGTTTCACGGCCTACCTCACTGTTGTCATTTCTACGCATGTAAAACGCTTTGAAGGACGCAGGATAATCGGTGATGATGACAGGTCGCTTATATTCCTTCTCTACCAAAAAACGTTCGTGTTCGCTTTGTAAATCAGTTCCCCACTCCACTTCGTACTGGAATTTCTTCTTTTTGTAGTGGTTTGAGTTGCGCAATACATCAATCGCTTCAGTGTAGGTTATGCGTTTGAACTCGTTCGACACCACAAATTGTAGACGCTCAACAAGTCCCATATCACTGCGCTCATTCTGTGGCTTCGTTTGTTGTTCAGCAGCCTCACGATCGTGTAAAAATTTCAAATCATCCGGGAAGTTGTTCATCACATAGCTACAAATGTACTTGAGCATTTCTTCAGCCAAATCCATGTTTGCATGAATGTCATTGAAGGCTACTTCCGGTTCGATCATCCAAAATTCGGCAAGGTGACGCGATGTATTCGAATTTTCAGCGCGGAATGTTGGTCCGAAGGTATATACTTTTCCAAGGGCCAATGCTGCCAATTCGGCTTCAAGCTGACCCGATACCGTTAGGTTCACCGCCTTGCCAAAGAAATCTTGCTTGTAATCAATGGCACCATCTTCTGTCAATGGAGGGTTCTGGGCATCCAAGGTCGAAACACGGAACATTTCACCGGCTCCCTCTGCATCAGAACCTGTAATGATAGGCGTATGGATGTAGTAGAAATTCTGATCGTTAAAAAACTTATGAATAGCATACGATACAGCGTGACGAATTCTAAACACTGCACCGAAGGTATTCGTACGAAAACGCAAATGCGCTTGTTCGCGAAGAAACTCCATGCTGTGCTTTTTCGGCTGCATCACGGTGCGTTGCACATCGTCTGGATTTGCTTCTCCGATGATGTCGATGGCTAACACTTGAAGCTCCACCGCTTGACCAGCACCTTGAGAGGCAACGAGAGTTCCTGTCAATCCTACCGCTGCGGCAGTGGTAATTTTCTTCAAAAGCGCTTCATCAAATTGCTCAAAATCTACTACAGCCTGCAAGGTATGTATGGTAGAACCGTCATTGATTTGAATGAATCGATTGCTTCGAAAAGCACGAACCCATCCTTTTACACAATAGTTTTGACCAATTTCTGGCTGTTTAAGAATCTCTGCAATTTCTGTACGCTTCATGTCCGATTGGAATATGTGCAAAAGTAGTTAGAAAAGTCAAGAGGGACAATTCACCTTCGCTTTTTAAGCTTCGGCGAATAAAAAAGACAAAGTATACTTCTTCGCTCTTTGAGCTTCGAAGGACAAGGGATACTTCTACGCTCTTTGAGCTTCGAAGGACAAGGGACTTCAAAAAATGACGAGTTACTAATTACGAGTTACTAGTTGGGTACAACTTCGATTTTAAAGCTCTTAAGGATATTAAGAGATGGATCGAAAGATCGCTACGCTGATGGAAGAGCAGATACTAAGACACCAAGATTTTAGGATTTCAAGACTTGAGTAATTCGTGGCTTCGAGTGCCTCAGCCACCTAATTCGTAATTCGTAATTCTATAATTACATCTTCAAGATGATAAACTCCGTTCTACGATTTTTTTGATGCTCATCCTCAGTGCACGTTGATTTCACTGTTCCTTCGCATGGACAATCCACCTTTAGTTTCGACTCACCGTATCCTTTGCCATAAATACGCTCCGGATTTGAAATCCTCGCTTTAATGTAATCTGCTGATGCCTTCGCACGTTTATCGGACAAGGTTGTATTGGAAGCGATAGAACCTCGGCAATCGGTGTGAGATCCCAACTCAATCACCATTGTTGGATATTGGTTCATCACCTTAATGATTTTTTCCAATTCAACGGACGCGTCTTTGCGGATATTGAACTTATTCAAATCAAACAAAATAGGTTTGATATCAATAAGCGTTGCAAGGTCTTGACCTACATCCAATTTCGTCATGGAAACATCCAGAATTTCATGGATATTTATCTGCCCAGGTTGGGTGATGCTGTAATTGAAGCTTAGGGTTTTCTCTAAATATCCCTCCTTACTTAGTTGCACCGTGTAAGACAATTTATCTCCTATTTTGTGATCCACAAGACCTTTTTTGAGATCTCCTGAATCAGGCGTTGTGCCTTGCATTACCGTACTTTTCGTACTGGCATCAATCACCTTTATGGAAACGCCACTTAGTGGGCTACCAGAGCTTTTATCTGTCACCAAACAATACACGGACAATCCAGGATCTTTCTCAAGGGATACGTCTCCATTTATGGTTTCAAGCGATGGATCGATATCTTTTGTTGAAATGTTCTTGGTGTTGTTGAAGTACCCTAAAACATTATTTACTCCGACTGTATATTCATTGCCGGGCTCCAAATCAAACGAATAATTACCATCCTTGTCGGTCAATGCCGTAGCAATAACTTTTCCGTTTTGATCGAACAATTGAACAGTAATTCCTGCCAAAATTTCACCGTTGGTTTCGTCACGAATTACTCCTGACACAATAAGTTGTTGAAGGAACGGCTTTATGAGAACGTAAGAATAAATGTCATCATCGCCCTTTCCGCCCTCACGATTGGAAGAGAAATAACCGGTTTGGTTGTCCCGATTCATGGAGAATGCAAAATCATCATTTTGGCTATTCACTGGGAGACCTACATTCAATAACTTTCCAAAGGCTCCATTTTTCGCTGGTAGTAACACAAAAATATCGAGTCCTCCAAGCCCAATGTGTCCGTTTGAGGAAAAGAACAAATGACCATCGTTGCTGATCCACGGAAACATATCTTGGCCTTCTGTATTTACTGATTTACCTAAGTTCTTTACTGCGCCAAACGTGCCATCAGCATAAATTTCAATCTTGTAAAGGTCTGCACCACCGAAGCCGCCGGGCATATTCGATGCAAAATACATGAATTTACCATCGGCAGTAATTGTTGGGTGTCCAACTGAATACTCACGTGAATTAAAGGGTAATTCCTGAATGTTTGACCAATTCCCCAATCCATCAACATCTGCCTTAAAAAGTTTTAAATTTTGAATGCCCTTTTGATCTCTTTTACTTTTTCCTTTTGAAATATTGTTCCGAGTAAAATACACCGATTTTCCATCAGGCGTAAAACACAATGGGCCCTCATGGAAACGGGAATTTACCTTTTTAGAGATTAATTTTTCATTCATCAACTCCTGATCTGTTCCCGCTTGAGCGCGAAACAGGTCCAAAAATCGACGACTATTCCAAGACCATTCATTTTGAACTGCAATTCTTTTCTTTCGCGATGAAACAAAGAATATATCGGAACCAAACGCTGCTGGGTATGCACCAAAATCTGCAAATGGTGAGTTATTCAACAAATTCTTAATTGTAAAATGAACTCCTTGTCGTTCAATGGCAGTAACATAAGAGGTATTGTTGATAAATGATTGACCGCGGAGATCTGCTGATGCCGATGCATGGAATTTACTCATCCATTGATCACTCTCCACATATTTACCATTTTGTTTCAATGCTTGTGCGTAAAGAAAAACATCTTCTCTTGTCGCATCCGTTTGATTGATCATTTGCGCAAAATACACCTCCGCATTTTTCATGTCGCCGAGGTTGTAGTAGCATTGAGCAAGTTTTGATTTCAATTTAGGGCTATCTACTTCTGAACCTATTAATTCTGAATATAATTCTACAGCATAAGCATAAGAAAGCTTCTCAAAGTAGGCATCAGCTTTTTTGAGTTTTCCTGTTTGAGAAAGCGCACTAAAACTCACCAAAGAGAGAAAGGCAGCAAAAAATATCGTTTTCATTTTCATTTTGGTTGTACGCTTAGAAATATCGAGGTGAGCGAATCCCCTGTTTTTTGAATACAAAATCATAAGAAGCGAGCATCTCAAATGTCCCGTAATTGTAATTCCTAATTTCTTGTGTGCCAAAATCACTGGCAAGGCCCAACTTAAACTGCGGAGTAATTTGGTATTGTACAAAAGCACCAAAAGCGGCATTTAGTCGATACATGGTACCCATCCAAAACTTCTCACGGTAAATTCCAGCAGCACTCAAATCGATGCCTATTGGCGCCCCCTTCGTAACTTTCACCTGTGCTGTTGGTCGTAATTTCCAAGTGCTAGAGAGCTTAATTACACCGCCTATAATCCCGAAATAATGTCGTCGCTCTACATTCGTTTTGCTCATTCCGTCGTAACTATTCTCCAAAATCTTAGGTGAGCTCAGTCCAACAAAGAACTTTGGTGTGTGGTAATAAATCCCAAGACCAAAATTTGGATTGATGTGGTTCCTCACGTTGTTTAACAGTTTAGGATCGCTAGCTTCGGTTGTTACCAATTCATTCGTAGTAACATTGATAATGTTGAATCCTGCTTTCAATCCAAATGAAAGTTTATGATCCTTTTGGCGAAATCGAATGGAATAGGAAAAATCTCCATAAAACATCGTTTGTTGGATTGGGCCGATTTGATCATTCACCAAAGTTAAACCTAAACCAACTGACTCATATGTCAAGGGTGAGTGTAAACTAAGTGTCGTTGATCTCGGTCTTCCGTCAAATCCTACCCATTGCTCTCTGTGCAATCCGGTAATGTTCATTACACCTTTACTTCCTGCATAAGCCGGATTGACAAACAAAGCATTGTCAAAATATTGGGTAAAGTGAGGGTCCTGCTGAGCATGCACGAAAATGCTCATGAAAACCAAAATGACTATTAAGCTATATTTTTTCATTCTCTTTTTTTTAATTCTCTTTAAATGCGCTTATCGCTGTAGATAGATATACCCTTTCATTACACCGTACTTTTCTGTTTTGGTATCGAATAGATAGAAATAAACTCCTGTCGGTAATTCATCACCTCCAACTGTATTGTTCACATTGGATGTACCAATCCAATTATTTTGGTAATTGCTTGTTTCAAACACCACACTCTCCCAACGGTTGTATATAATTATTGTATTGTCTGGTACTTGCTCAATTCCAACGATGACGAATGAGTCGTTTATACCATCCCCATCTGGAGTAAAGGCTTCAGGAATGATAATATCACAACGGTTTGGAGAGCATGGATCAAGTGGGTTTGAACCTTGTCCGAATTCATCTTCATTCAAAATGGCATCACCATCGCAATCCAAAGCACCCCAAGCTGCACTTGGCGTTACTGTTTGACTTGCGATCAATAGGTCGCATGGATCGTTTGCATCCGTTCCGTCTACGACTTCTGTTCCATCCAAAACTCCATCTCCGTCTGTATCTAGATTCAATGGATCAGTTCCGCCTAACAATTCTTGATCGTTGGTTAAGCCATCGTTGTCGCAGTCTAAAGCCCCCCAAGTTGCACTCGGCGTTACCGTTTGACTTACAATCTCCAAATCACATGGATTGTTTGCATCCGTGCCATCTGCTACTTCCGTTCCGTCCAAAACACCATCTCCGTCTGTATCTGGATTCAATGGATCGGTTCCCCCAGTCAATTCTTCGTCGTTGGTCAAGCCATCGTTGTCGCAATCCAAAGCTCCCCAAGCTGCACTCGGTGTTACTGTTTGACTTGCAATCAATAGGTCACATGGGTTGTTTGCATCCGTGCCATCTAATACTTCCGTTCCGTCCAAGACGCCATCCCCATCTGTATCTGGATTCAATGGATCAGTTCCGCCTGTCAATTCTTCATCGTTGGTCAAGCCATCGTTGTCGCAATCCAAAGCACCCCAAGCTGCACTCGGTGTTACTGTTTGACTTGCAATCAATAGGTCACATGGGTTGTTTGCATCCGTGCCATCTGCCACTTCTGTTCCATCCAAAACTCCATCTCCGTCTGTATCTGGATTCAATGGATCCGTTCCGCCGGTCAATTCTTCATCGTTGGTCAAGCCATCGTTGTCGCAATCCAAAGCTCCCCAAGCTGCACTCGGCGTTACCGTTTGACTTGCAATCAATAGGTCACATGGATTGTTTGCATCCGTGCCATCTGACACTTCTGTTCCGTCCAAAACACCATCTCCGTCTGAATCTGGATTCAATGGATCGGTTCCGCCTGTCAATTCTTCGTCGTTGGTTAAGCCATCGTTGTCGCAATCCAAAGCACCCCAAGCTGCACTTGGTGTTACCGTTTGACTTGCAATCTCCAAATCACATGGGTTGTTTGCATCCGTGCCATCT
>JBILBT010000225.1:0-5118 GCA_044353545.1 Crocinitomicaceae bacterium
TCTTTCACAGTGAAATACAAAGCCTTTGACTTGGGAGGAACAATCTACTCGTCTGTTGGACAAGAAATCATCCGCAACTACGAGCGTCAGCAACCTTATGCAAATCAGTTGGCGTATGTGATTGATCGTTGGACAGGTCCAGGGTCATCTTACACAGATCCTCGTTTGACAACAGGTGCTACTCGAAATACGTTGTTCTCTTCTTACTATGTGGAAAATGGATCATTCATTCGCTTGAGAAACTTGCAAGTAGGATTCAATGTTCCGTCGAAATGGTTGAAGAAATTCAAGATTGAATCATTGAGAATTTATGGGGTAGCAAACAACCTTGTAACCTTAACAAAATACCGTGGATTTGACCCAGACATCAGTTCAGGAAGCGTGCTTGCGGCTGGTGTTGATTATGGATTTTATCCACAAGCTAGAACATTCATGGGTGGTATACAATTAAAATTTTAAACGATGAGAAAAGTAAATTTCTATCTGTTTTTGCTCATAGCAACAGTTATGCTTACATCTACGGGATGTAAAAAATTCTTAGCTGTTGATCCTCCGTATACACAAGATGCGGAGAACTTCTTCGCAACACAAGAAGATTATGAGCGTGCTTTGACTGGAGCGTATGACTTGCTTCAAGCATCATTCTTGACGGTGTGGATTGGTGAGATCGCTTCTGACAATGCCATTGCGGGAGGTGAAAGTGTGAATGACTCTCAAGGTCTTCACCAAATTGACAACATGACGCATGGTGGTGTGAACAATGAACTGCGAAATGTTCTTCGTTGGAATTATGCTGGAGTAACACGCGCCAATTATATCCTTGAACATCAAAACAACATCGATTTCGTAGGAAAAGATAAAATCATTGCTGAAGCGCGTTTCCTTCGTGCATACTACTACTTCGAGTTGGTGAAATTCTTCGGTGATGTTCCGTTGATCATCGACAAGCGAATTGGGATCGAAGAAGCAACAAAAATCCCGCGTGCACCGAAGTCAGAAGTGTACGCACAAATCGAAGAAGATTTGACGTATGCAGCATCTATCTTAGGAACAGTGGCGCCTCAAAAAGGGCGTGCGACAAAAGGCGCAGCTTTATCCCTATTGGGCAAAGCCTATTTGTACCAGAATAAGTTCGCAGAAGCGGCAGCAACATTTGACCAGGTGATTACAAGTGGAGTTTACAGCTTGTATGCAGACTATGAGCAGTTGTTCTCCGCGTCAAATGAAAACAACAGTGAGACCGTATTTGATGTGGAGTACACTGGATTGGAAGGCGGAGGCTACGGATGTTTGATTTGCTTGGAAGGAAATGCTGCCGTTGGATTCCACGGAATTCGCCAGTACAATGGTCCAGTTTATGGAGACGGTAACAGCTATAACTTGCCAACTCAGGCCTTGTATGACGCCTTCTCTCCCACTGACCCACGCAGAGGTTTCTCAATTTTGGATATAGATGCGTTCATTGCTGCACAAGCAAATCCTGCCGATATTACGTATGCAATTGGTGCTGGTGGACACACTGGTTTCTACAACAACAAGTACATCAAACGCCAAGGTGAAATCGGCCTGCCAGACAATGACTTGACAAGTCCCGTAAACTACCGTGTGATTCGTTATGCAGATGTTTTGCTCATGGCTGCTGAAGCACATTACAAAAATGGAAATACATCCTATGCGCAGCAGTTGGTGAATCAAGTGCGTGTGCGTTCTGGAATACAAGGGATTTCGGTAAATTCTGTCGAAGTCATTTACAAAGAACGTCGCTTAGAGCTTTCAGGTGAAGGTTTCCGTTTCTTCGACCTTGTGCGCACTGGTCAGGCTGCGCAGTTTATTGATGGCTTCCAAGTTGGAAAACACGAGTTGTTCCCAATTCCACAAGTTGAAATTGACCTCGCAGGTGGAAATTGGAGCCAAAACCCTGGATATTGATTAAATTTAAACATACTGAAATTATGAAATCGATCGTTTTCTTTTCTCTAGTTGCCTTATTCATGGCAAGCGCATGCCAAAAAGACCGCCCGGAAATGGGAGATGCGCCATCAGCGGCAGACGCACTATTTAGTTATGCGCCATCAGCAGCAAGCCCAAATGTGATTGAATTGACAGCTTCAAATCCAACTCTTCAATGCATGTGGGACCTTGGTAATGGCACAAAAATCTCTGGTTCAAGCGTTTCTGCAACTTATCCTTATGCTGGAACATATACTGTGAAATTGACCGTTTACGGAAAAGGC
Organism: Crocinitomicaceae bacterium; assembly: GCA_044353545.1. Lineage (GTDB taxonomy): Bacteria > Bacteroidota > Bacteroidia > Flavobacteriales_D > Crocinitomicaceae > M0103. The sequence goes on from JBILBT010000225.1 coordinate 2,235, forward strand.
GGGAGCAACAGCTCAACCCAACAAATTGTCATTGCCAATGATGACCTTTCTCTACTCAGCAATCCGATTTACGGAATGTTGACAGGCGGCACTAGTGGACTTGGCTACAAGACGTGGATGATTGACTCCATCGCAGTTGGTCACATGGGCGTTGGTCCAGACCCAGTAAGTGCCCTTGGTAACGTACCCGAGTGGTGGGCCGCCGGATCTGCTGAAAAAGCGGGTTGTGGCTTGTACGATGACCGTTACCGTTTTTATTTGAATGGATTTAAATTCGATATGGTCAATCATGGCGATGTGTACATTCACAACTCTTTGTCAGCGTCTTTCCCTGGTTCTTTCCAAAATCTTGGCGACTTCACAGCACCTTATACCGATCAATTGAATGAGTCATGGTTATTGACCGAAGGCGCTGATACGACCATTACGATTTCTAACAACGCCTTTATTGGCTTCTATTCAGGTGTGAAAACATACAAAATCATCAGTGTAACCGATTCAACACTTTACCTTCAATATGCACATCACGCAGGGGGATTGTTGTGGTATTTGAAAATGAAAACTGAATAATTTTACCAAAAATAAAATAGACATTGTATGAAGAACTTATTTCTATCCTTTCTCATTTTGCCTGTCTTGATGGCATGTGGCAAGGATCCTGAGAATCCGGCTGTTACACTCCCAACAGGATTGACAACAGAAATTATCGTGAATGCAGGAGAGGTACACGTAACAGCAAGTGCCCAAAGCGCAAACTTTTACACGAGTACATTCTATCACGGAACAGATTCTACGGTCATTCAAAGTACGGATGGAATTGCTGTTTATACTTACAATGTGTCTGATACTTTTTTGGTCCGCACCAAAGCACATACAACCCAAACAGACTTCATCCAAAAATTGGATACAGTGATTGTGATCGTGAACCAAGGTACGGGCGGCGCACCAACAACGGGCTATAGCACTCCCTTGACCTATGCCGGTTATAACTTGGTATGGAGTGATGAATTTGATGGGACAACACTTTCCAATCAATGGGTATTTGATCTTGGTACAGGATCTTGGGGCTGGGGGAACAATGAACTTCAGTATTATACGAACCAAAATGTGACTGTGAACAATGGCATCTTGGAAATTAAAGCCAAGGCTGAAACATTCAATAGTCAGCAGTTCACATCCTCACGCATCAAAACCCAAGGAATCAATTCATGGAAATATGGTCGCATTGATGTAAGAGCTGCAGTACCTTATGGCAAAGGGATCTGGCCTGCGATCTGGATGCTTGGTGACAACATCGGAACAGTAGGTTGGCCCGCATGTGGTGAAATTGATATCATGGAGTTGATCGGTGGTGTTGGAAGTCCAGACAGAACTGTTTATGGAACGGCACACTGGAGCGACAATGGCACACATGCGCAATTTGGAAGCAATAGAAGCCTTCCTTCAGGAAAGTACGCGGATGAATTCCATGTGTTCTCTATCGTTTGGAATCAAAACTCTATCCGTTGGTTTGTGGATGACGTTCAGTATAACGTGCTTGACATCACTGGAGTTGAATTAAGTGAGTTAAAAGAGAAATTCTTCTTGATCCTCAATGTAGCTGTCGGTGGTAACTGGCCAGGCAGTCCTGATGGAACAACAGTTTTTCCGCAGTCGATGTATGTGGATTATGTGCGTGTCTTTCAATAAAAATACGCAATCAACAATCACTAACTTAACTATATGAAACATTTCATTTTTACCGCAGCTCTCGTTGCTGTCCTATTTTCTTGTGCAAGCATACGAACGCAGAAAGATCCAATCGAAAATCGCATTGATGCGATGCTGAAGGAACTTTCGTTGGAGGAAAAAGTAGGTCAGACCTGTCAGGTAACCTTGGATGTGATCTTGAAACGCGATGCCAAAGGCAATGCGCTCATTCCAGCTCAGGTAGACGAGGCCCTGCTTTCAGAAGTGATTGACACCTACAAGGTCGGATCAATCTTGAATGTTGGTTCCCATACCTTAACGCGCGACGAATGGACGAGCATCATCAACGCAGTCAATACACCCTTTCTTTCTGGTAACTCAAAATCACCAATTCTTTACGGAATTGACGCCATCCACGGAATGAATTACACCGTTGGCGGAACCTTATTCCCTCAAGAAATTGGTCTTGCAGCGACTTGGAATCCAACATTGGCTAAACAATTTGCTGAGATAACAGCATACGAAACACGTGCGTCTGGAGTGCGTTGGAATTTCTCTCCCGTGCTCGACCTTGGACGTCAGCCTCTATGGTCGCGTAATTTTGAAACATTGGGTGAAGATCCCTACTTGGCTTCTTTAATGGGGGCTGCCATCGTTGAAGGGTATCAAGGAGAGGCTATCGGTCAATACCATGTTGCGGCATGTATGAAACACTTTGTTGGGTATTCGGCAAGTTTCAGTGGACGCGACCGCACACCGGCATGGATTCCAGAAAAGTACATGAAGGAGTTGTATTTGCCGTCCTTTAAAAAAGCGGTTGATGCAGGTGCCTTGACGGTAATGATCAACAGTGGGGTGGTGAACGGTGTCCCTGGACATGTCAACTACCAATTACTTACAGAGACCTTGAAAAATGAATGGGGCTTCAAAGGATTTGCTGTCTCAGACTGGGAGGATTTCATCATGCTTCATACGGTACACAGAACTTCTGGGTCATTGGCAGATGCGTATGTGGCGGCCTTCAATGCAGGAGTTGACATGAGCATGGTACCGCTAAGCCCTCAATACAAAGAGTACTGTGACATTATGGTCAATGCAGTGAAAAGTGGAAAGATTTCAATGGAACGTCTCGATGATGCCGTGCGCAGAATCCTCCGCGTGAAAGTCATCACAGGACTGTATGATGATCCTTCAT
>JBILBT010000226.1:0-5107 GCA_044353545.1 Crocinitomicaceae bacterium
GGGTGGGTCAAACTGTCCAACTTGAAGTAACTGTAGTTGTCCCGAATAATTTTACTCGATGTACCAATGATCGTCGTTTTCCAATCTTGGTTCAGTTTGATTGGCGAATATTCACCATTGGAGGTTTTGTTGTAAAATGCTGTAAAAAAGGTCGTGGCAATCGTATAACTTCCATTGAAATTGGGATGCTGATTGTCTGACTCATACAGATTGATTTCTGGATGATTCTCGCGTATGTCTTTCCAAACCAATCCGATAGGAACAATAGGGTAGTCGAACTCGTGCTGCAAAAGCTTGTATCCATATAAAATGCGCGCCTGCATCTTGTCGTAGGTATTGTTTGCTTCTTGATCTGCAAAGCCATCTTTGTACCCCCAAGTCATGTAAAAATAGATTTGAGCACATGGACTAAAGGTTAATACTGAGTCAATCAACTGACGCACATAAGGCATGGTTTCCGTCATAATGACACTTGAGTCTTGGGCAAATTCTCTACTAAATCCCTGAATAACAACAATGTTCCAAGGTTTTGATTTCATCTTAGAGTAGGTAGTAGGTAGCTCAGAATGCTGCTTTAATGTACTTCCACTTACCGCAATTGAATCCGCATACACCCTTTCATTGTTGGCTTTAGCAATGCGTTCAAAAAGCTTAGGCATGTTGTTGTAATGCGTGTAACTATTCCCAATAAACAATACATTTTGATTTTGAGCAAAGGATTGAAAATTGGCAATAATGAAGATGAGAGGAAGCAGTCGTTTCATTGGCGCTTAGATTATTTATTCTCTTTAGAAAATCGTTTTCGAATAGGAAAAATTATGCCTAAAATTCGGTCGTAAAACGCAGTCAATGGCTTAATGTAATAGACCATGACAGCAAACAATGTAATAAATAACGCCGCACCAATTGCCGCTTCATAGGGATTCAGTGGATTCATGTCGCGTGAAATGAATTTAGCAATGCCAAAGTGAATGATAGCACCATAAAGTACAATCATATGTACAACGAAAACGGGTAAGGTATTTCGACCCATACGAATGAATAAATTCTCTTTGATGGTAAAAAGCTTTTCTATCAGTGACAAAATACCCAATACCATTAAAATCATCCCAAGGTTTTCGAACAACCAATTTCCTGTTGCAAGGTACTCAATCCCAAAGCCAAATGAACGTGTCATGAAGTGGTGAACGAAGTATAAAAACTGGGTGGAAAAAAAGAACATCAAAAACCCAGTGGCAACCAAAAATCCGGGGATGATCCACTTGCTTTTGTTCATCCATGCAGTATGCAACAACACCCCTATGCCCGCACCAAAGAAGGTATACCCCAAATGCGGCGCGAGGGGAAACATGGAACGGTGGGATGGAGCATGAATGATGTTCTGAAAGAATTTAGGCCAACCGTAGGGCCACGGAATAACCCCTGCCTCATTGCGTATTTTACTCAATGGCGCCCAAAAGGAGAAAATAACAAGTGAGAACACAATATAATACACCCATAGTGGAATAACTTTGATCAACCGATACAAACCGTAGGTCAACAACAATCCCAGTATTCCAAAACCGATACATTGTAGAATGTGAAATCCTTTAGGCATCAATATATAGCCCCAAAACAGCAATTCGGCCACACGCTTAAATCCTTTTTTAACGCGTTCATTTCCGAAGAATGGTTCGCCTTTATTGGCATATAGCAGATACACGAAAATCAATCCCGTCATGGTCAAGAACATGGGTGATGTGTACCCACGGATGATGTGCCAGCAGTCGTACCAGAAAAAATCAGGATTCACAAAGTGAGCGTCCGGACTTCGAAAGCGTGATCCCAAGGTTTGATCCACAAAGTGCCCCTCAAGCATCAAAATAATGGCAATTGAGCGCGCCATATCAATGAACATTAGTCGAGGACGCTTTACAGGTATCTTACTCATTCGATTCGTTGATTTGGCTGCAAAGGTATTAATTCGCACGGATGCATCCAAACTATAAGCCTTCGCCTAACACACGAATGGCAATTGGACTTGCATAGCCTTTGAAATAAATAAACACTGGAGTGGAGAAGAGACCTTTAGGAACTTGTCCAGTAGATGTGAATTGAATGTTTGTTTCTGTAAATGCTTCAATCTTATCTTTCATGGTCACTTGAACGATGTTTCCGTTGAAGTCAATTCGATCTAGTTCCAATGGTTGATCGCTCTTATTTTTGAACATGACACTTTTTACCCATGTTCCACCCTGTGCGACTGAACCTAGATCCACAGATGTAGGTGTGATTTCCGTATAAAAGGCTAAACTGTCTTCTTGGATGGATTCAACACTCTGGATTTCTATCTTTCGCTCAATCGCAGCAGCTCTTGAGTAAACGGAGTTGCGCTGGTCGTTGACGTTGTCACTGGTCAATTGATTGGCGGTGTATTCTCCAAAAGGAACTTGCACGAAGATGACAAAACCCCCATTCTCGGCTGTTCCATCCAAATAAGGAACGAAAACACCATATTCGAAGCTGCGCAGATAATTCATGAAGGAGGAAATTCTTCGCTTGGTCAAATTGACGTTGTAAGCAGTTTTGTGCAATGGACTCGCAAAGCCTTGAACAGTGACTTTGATGCGTGCACCTTTTTTCAATTCTTCCAGCAATAAATCTCTGAACAAATAAAGGTCTTTCACACCTTGATCGACAAATTCGATGAAAAAACTTTCGATGTCCTCGCGTGCATCCTCAACTTTTACTCCACTCAATCCATTGGCATATTCTTTTTGATATTCAGGCAGTAACTTCCGGTAGTCTTCGTAACTCGTAAGGTAGTTCACTTTTGTAATGGTGTCTTGTGTTTTAGGATCTGGACAATCGTTATGAAAGAAAAGTGTGACCGGTAAACGCTTATTCAAATCTTCTAAAGTCTCTTTGGGTGTGGGAGCAACAATAAGCACAGGTGGTGCCGCTGAAAAGATATCGCTGCAGCAGGTTGGGTTTTTACTGTAAAGGACCCCTAGACGATTGCTTGAAAAATAGCTGGTATCCCCAGATTTAAAATAATACAGATCATTCGCTGGACTGTTGATCGGAATTCCAACATTTTTCGGTTCACCAAACTGCGTAGTGTAGGGAACGGAACAAACGTCATAACCACCAAACCCGTCGTGCCAAGAGGACGAGAAATAAAGTGTGTTCGTTCGTTGATCCCACCAAGGTGACAATTCGTTGTCGACTGAATTTATCGTTTTAATGGCGCGTGGTTTGGCGTATTCATTTCCATTTTTTATCGCCGAAAACCAAATGTCCATGCCGCCTTCACCCCCTTCTCGGTTCGAAGAATAAAACAAGACTTCTTGTCCATCCATCATTCCTATTGCAGGCATTGAAGTGTTGCTTCCACCCACATTGATGAGTTCTCCCAAGGAATCTGCAGCTGTCCATTTGCCATTTTCAAAGCGCGAAACCATGATTTTACAGCTGTAATTGTAACCTTCGTCGGTGCACAGGCTGAAATAAAATCGTTTTCCATCTAATGAAAAGGCACCATTTCCAGTGCTGAATCCAGCAAAAAACAAATCGTCAATACGCTGAGATTGACCCAAAGATCCTGAATCAAGTGTTGACTGATACAGACGTGTTTTATAACTCTTGGTATAAACCTCTTCTCCCGAACCAATGGAATCAGCTCGTAGTGAGGAGAATATAAAAGACCCTTCAGACATCGAGTGGCCAAATTCAGAATTGGGTGTGTTGACGGTTTCTGGTAAGCGCGAAAACACGAGGTTCGCGGTGTCCTTAAGGGCTGATTTTGCCCATAGGCACGATTCCATCTCTCGTTTCGCTTTCAGATAGGGGTATTCTTTTTTTTCCTTGGCAAACTTTTTCTTTGCTTTCTTGAATGTCTCCAATGCGGTATCATACTTGCCATTGCTCTTTTGCATCAGTCCAAGGTAAATCAATGACATTGGATAGAGCATTGCTTCTTCGCGTTCATAAACTTTTTCGTAGTAAAATTCGGCTTTTCGGTAATCCTTAAATGCACGCAATGCTTCTGCGTAATTCCACAAGGTTTCAACGGAATTGGAATCAAGTTCCATGGCCATTTCATACAACTCAACGGAATAATAATAATCTCCATTGCGGTATTTATCCTCCGCAGCTTTTAAATATTGTGCGAGTCGAGATTGCGCTGAAATCCCAAAGGATGCGCATACAAAAACCAGTATTAAATGAAATCTGGACATACGCGGTGCTGCATCTTTTTGGGTTTAAATCGGCTCAGGATATAACGTGTTGCAATTTCAAATCCGCCACGCATGTTGCTGGCCGGAACCAATTTTGAAAAGTTAATGTCATAACTCAATCCTACAAACCAACTTTGGTAATCCATGCCAACACTCACATAGGCAGCATCTGCTGTTCGGTACCAGATTCCAGTATATACGGCCTTGTAATCACCTCGCTTGTTGATTAATGTGTATTTCAGTGAAGACCCAGCGACGAATTCTCGGTATTTCCCTTGAATGGATAGATTGAACGAAGGAATCAAATCCCAATCGGAATCGATGGCGTAAATGCCTTTGACGAAAAAGTTGTAGCGAATGTCGCGAGGAATGACAGACGTGTAGAATCCTTGATTTGGTCGGTTCAAGTTGAACATGCCAAAACCAGCGGTGATTTTTTCGCGTTTGTTGATCAAGTACTCATATAAAAGACCAGCACCAACTGAGAGATTTGTTTTTCTGTCGGTTTGGAACAACTCATTGCTTGGAAGATTTGGGTCGAATTGTATCCCATTAAACTGGTTGTCAAAATACAGCTGATTCCAATTGATTTGTCGATGATTCATCCCGAAATTCATGCCCCCACGAAGGATGTGACTGGAGTCGGATGTCAGCTTCAATAGATAAGAAACGTTTGCTTGAAGCTCGGTTGTCTGCAATTTACCATCTCCCACGGCATCGTGAAAAAAAAGAAGGCCTATACCAAGATTTCGATAGTTTGGCAGGTGCATGTCTGCCGACAAAGAAAGGGTACTGAAAGGAACTGTGACACTTCTCCATTGATTGCGGTAATTCCCCACGAAGCGATAGTCCCCGTCAAAATGACCCGCATGACCGGGGTTTTGAAA
>JBILBT010000227.1:0-5089 GCA_044353545.1 Crocinitomicaceae bacterium
TTTTCCAGCGAATTGTATAATGAATGGCGGAACAACAGGATGTATTGTTTTCAGCGGCACACCTACCTCATCGGGTGTAAGTCAGGTTATTGTAACTGGCTCATACAATGTATCCGTTCCTTCAATTGTTCCTATTATTGGTGGCACCTCATTGAACCTTCCTACGGCCAATCTACCTTACACCTTGGTCGTCAATACATCCAATGCAGCCATCGAAGTAATTGAAGGAAATCATTCTTGGTTGATGGTGCCAAATCCATCTAATGGGACATTCAGCGTGATTGGTGATGTAAACAATGGGGAATCATTTACCATTTTCAATACCAATGGACAGACTGTCGAATCTTTCACAGTTTCTGGCGCTGGAGAATCGTTGAGCGTGAATTTAGATGCGGGCGTTTATTTCGTGCAAAAGGAAAACGCTTCGGGTTCTGGCATGCAGCGATTGGTGATTGAGTGAGGATTGGATGTCAATACAATAAGATGTTAAGATTTTAGGACTAGAGCACTCTTCGAACTGGTTGGGATTTTCTGCCAATTAACGAAAGACAAAGGACAATAGACCAAATCCATGTTCTATGCTCCATGAGCGAAGCGTTCCATATTCTGAGGAAAATTCTAACTCACGAATTCCCGAAGGGATCAAATCTTCAATTGCCGAAGGCATCAAATTGTTCAAAAATCCGCTGAGGCGTGCGGAGCATCAAATTTTTTACACCATTTTTCACTATACATAATTTTCTTAGGTATATTTGTTACCTTTGTATAAACAACACGTTTATGTATTCGTCCGAACTGATCAAAGGAACACTAAAAACAATCATTTTGGCCTTGCTGACTGATGAGAACAAGATGTATGGGTATGAGATTACGCAAAAGGTAAAAAATCTCACAGGTGGAAAAATTCAATTGACCGAAGGTGCATTGTATCCTACATTGCATGCGTTGGAGGCCCAGGGAATTTTGACAACTGAGGTGGTGAATGTAGGAAATCGCCTCCGTAAATACTATACAATTACTCCCTCAGGAAAGTCCGTAGCTCAAGAGAAAGTAACTGAGTTTTCCGAATTTATTGCGACCATGCGCATTTTACTTGACTTGCAACCTAGGGCAGGAGAAGCATGATTGCGCTAAGTGAAAAACAAGTACAGTTTATCCATGACGACCTATTGCGCAATGGGATTGAAATGGAGGACTTGCGCTTGTCGTTGGTGGATCACATTTGTTGTGTCATAGAAGAAGAGATGACTGAAGACGATCGGTTTGACGAATTCTACGCACGCATGATTCCACGTTTTTATCATCGAAACCTGAAGGAAATTCAGGAGGAGACAAAATTAGTACTCACATTTAAAAATTATTATGCCATGAAAAATGTAATGATTCGCAGCGGTGCTTTTACCGCAATCTGCTTCACCGCAGGAATTCTGTTTAAATTGATGCACTGGCCTGGCGCCGCCGCATTGCAACTCGCTTCCATCGCGGTTTTTAGCTTTTTATTTCTACCCATCCTTTTTCTATTCAAAACGAAAGAAGTGGACTTACGAAGCCAAAAAATAATCATCGGTATTGCCACTATTTTCTGTTTTCTGTTCGGAATATCTACCCTATTTAAGCTGATGCATTGGCCTTATGCAAATGTCCTGTGGCTTTCCTGCTTAAGCATCTTGCTTTTCGTTTTCCTCCCTCTCTTTTTCTTTACCGGGATCCGCAATGCTGAAACAAAAGTCAACACAATCATTTCATCTATACTGATTCTCGTTGCTGGTGGAATGTTGTTCGCCCTTACAGCTTTGAGAAACAGTAAATGGTCGGATGAGACCCAATCACTTTCAAATGAAAGGGTTTTAGCCACCGTTGCCTTTGCAGGAGAATTGACCACTTCAGATCGTACCTTGAAGGAAACATTACTGACGAACAAATGCAACGCGATATGCGCTCAAATTGATGCCTTGAAAAAGGCCCTGATTGAATCATTACCAAAAGAGCATCGTGGTCTCTCTGAAGCAAAAATTTGCCGTATTTACGGCAGCAATTTGGATCAATCCGACAAAGTCCTCTTCACAAACGCCCAGCAGCCGGTCAAAGAACTTACTGCCATCAAAAAAGGATTGAATGAGATTTCGCTTTTGGCCAAGGAAGCAAATGTTGATGCCGAAGAACTATTCAACACAGCGGATGCTTTTCCTTTGGATGACAAAAATTCGGAATTAATGTCATGGGAAAACTTGAATTTCTCTTATACCAGTTTTTCTCTTGTGCTCCAAAACTTGAACATGATTAAATTGCAGGTTCAGTTGGTGGAGTTGGCTTTGTGAAAATAGATGTTAAGATTTTAAGAGATCAAGATTTTAAGACTTAGACAAGAGATCAAAGACAAAAGACTTGATCGCACTTCGTAACTCGTAACTCGTAATTCGTAATTCATTTGTAACTCGTAATTCATTCGTAACTCGTGGCTTCGAGTATGCTGCGCACCTCACGTGTCCGATGCGGCGGAGCCACCAAATTTGTAATTCATTCGTAATTCGTATCTCGTAACTCGTAATTTATTTCTAACTATTCCAATTCTCACTATCTTTGCCCTTTCAATTAAACATGGCAGATACGCGCTACAATTTACGAGGGGTTTCCGCAGATAAGGAAGACGTGCACAATGCAATTAAGCATGTCGACAAAGGCTTGTTCCCACAGGCATTTTGCAAGATTGTGCCCGACTATCTTTCGGGTGATGAAGACTATTGTATTGTAATGCATGCCGATGGTGCTGGAACAAAATCATCGTTGGCCTACATGTATTGGAAACGCACAGGTGATTTATCCGTGTGGAAAGGAATTGCTCAAGATGCCTTGATCATGAACATCGACGACTTGCTTTGCGTGGGAGCGACGGATAAAATTCTCCTCTCCTCTACCATTGGTCGAAACAAGCACTTGGTGACTGGTGAAGTAATCTCTGCTATCATCAATGGAACAGAAGAATTGTTGAATACACTTCGCGATCAAGGAATTGGGATTCATTCTACTGGAGGTGAAACAGCAGATGTCGGTGACCTCGTGCGCACGATCATCGTTGATTCTACGGTTGTTTGCCGCATGAAACGATCGGATGTCATTTCAAATCATACCATTCGACCGGGAGATGTGATCGTTGGTTTGGCCTCTTTTGGGCAGGCGACATATGAAAATGAATACAATGGGGGAATGGGATCGAATGGTCTCACTTCGGCACGTCACGATGTCTTTTCAAAAAAATTAGCCACTGAATTTCCTGAAAGTTTTGACCAATCTGTGCCAGAATCCTTGGTGTATTCGGGAGAAATGGACTTGACGGATTCGGTTAAAAATTCTCCATTGGACGCAGGTAAATTGGTACTTTCACCGACGAGAACTTACGCACCAGTAATCAAAAAAATACTCGATCAACACCGTGCAGATATTCATGGTATGGTCCATTGCTCGGGAGGTGCGCAAACCAAGGTGCTCCATTTCGTGAAAGATGTACACATCATCAAGGATGCACTTTTCCCTGTCCCACCATTGTTCGAATTGATTCATGAACAGTCAGGAACTGAATGGTCCGAAATGTATAAGGTGTTCAACATGGGACATCGTATGGAAATTTATGTTTCCCCGGAACATGCTGACGCCATCATAGAAATTTCTCGGTCTTTCAACATCGAAGCAAAAATTGTTGGACGTGTAGAAGCACATGAGGGAAAAAAATTGACCATACAATCGGAATTCGGCACATTTGAGTATTAGCGGCGTTTTGTCCTTTGTCCCTTTGTCTCTTGTCCCTTTGTTAATTTAGTCCCTTAAAATAAAATTCGTTTCGCATGTCAGATCTACTCTCAAAACTTGAAGCCATCCATTTCCGCTTTGTCGAAGTGGGGAAAATGATTGTCGATCCAGATATCATCAGTGACATGACGCGTTATGTGAAATTGAACAAAGAATACAAGGATTTGGAGGAAATTGACACCATTTACAAGTCCTTTAAAAACTTATTGGGAAACATCCAAAGTTCACGCGAGCTTTTGGAAATCGAGACAGATCCTGAGATGCGTGAAATGGCGAAGATAGAAATCGAAGATCTTGAAAACAAGCGTCCAGAAATGGAGGAAGAGATCAAGATGCTCTTGATTCCTAAAGATCCCGAAGACGATAAAAATGCCATCATGGAACTTCGCGCAGGTACTGGAGGTGACGAGTCCTGCATTTTCGTCGAGGACTGTTTCCGCATGTACACCATGTTTTTCAAGGAAATGGGCTGGCAGTATGAGGTGATGAATTCATCTGAAGGATCAATGAAGGGCTATAAAGAAATTGTGATTGAAATTACGGGAGGTGGTGTTTACGGAACTTTAAAATTTGAATCGGGTGTTCACCGCGTGCAGCGCGTACCGGAAACAGAATCTCAAGGCCGCGTGCACACATCCGCCATAACGGTAGCGATTCTTCCAGAAGCAGAGGAAGTCGATTTCAACCTCGACATGAACGATGTACGAAAAGATACCTTCCGCGCATCAGGAGCTGGAGGACAGCACATCAACAAAACGGAATCAGCGATTCGATTGACACACATTCCTACAGGCACTGTGGTTGAATGTCAGGATGGACGTTCACAGCATAAAAACTTGGATAAAGCGATCTCTGTGTTGCGCTCACGCCTTTACCAAAAGGAACTCGACCGTGTACATAACGAACGCGCTGCCCAACGAAAAACCCTTGTTTCTACGGGAGATCGCTCAGAGAAAATCCGCACTTACAATTACCCCCAAGGACGCATCACCGATCACCGCATCAACAAGACCATTTATAACTTAAGTGCCTTTATGAACGGCGACATTAAAGACATGATTGACTCATTGAAGTTGGCCGAAAATGCAGAAAAACTTCAAGGCCAAGATATTTTCTAATTGAAATTCAAAACAATTCAGGCTTTCATTTTTTAATAAAATTATAGATACATTCTTTTTTAAACTTGTGTAACTAAAAGATACTTTGAAAAGTCACATGCATGCTTTCGGTATAAATAGCATCAAATAGCATTCAAATTCATAAATCGATCAATGAAATTCATTTT